>CAYQXI010000100.1:0-11770 GCA_964421575.1 uncultured Nitrosopumilales archaeon | reverse complement strand
AGCTGCTGAAAGAGAAGGTTTGCTCACTAAGGACAAGATCATAATAGAACCCACAAGCGGAAACACAGGTATAGGATTAGCATTGGTCTGTGCGGTCAAGGGGTATAAGCTCGCTATAGTTATGCCTGAAACCATGAGCATGGAGAGGCGAAAGATCTTAATGGCATAAGGCGCGAAGAGCATCCTCTCACCAGCAGCAAAGGGGATGAATGGAGCTGAGGATCTAGCTAGACAAATAGTCTCAAAGAATCCAGAGAAGTACTTTATGCCTAACCAGTTTGCAAACCCAAACAACGTCAAAGCACACTACGAAACAACAGCTGAAGAGATCTGGAGGGATTTCGGCGATAGACTCACACACCTAGTCGCCGGACTTGGCACAACAGGCACGATCGTCGGCGTCTCAAAGAAGCTGAAAGAAAGGAACCCGAAGCTAAAGGTCATAGGCGTGGAACCGCATAAGGACACACCGATCCAAGGCTTAAAGAACCTTGAAGTTCAGTACGTGCCGAAGATCTGGGACCCATCACTAGTAGATGAAAAAGTGGTTGTAACTCTAGCCGAAGCAGAAGAAACAGCTAGACTCCTCACACTCAAAGAGGGGATATTCTGCGGGCCTAGCTCTGGGGCAATCTTCTACGCTGCGCTAAAGAAGGCTCAGGAGCTGGACTCTGGTGTAATTTTAGCGATCCTACCAGACGGAGGGGAGAAGTATCTGAGCACCACGTTATGTGACCCTGAGAGGTGCCTCGACTGCATAAGAAAATTTGGTGTACAGAGCGCCTGCGTAGACCAAGAGCTCGAATTACTGGCGAAGAGTCAAAGAGTAGGTTTATAGAGGACTCATAAGGTTAAAGATTTTTGGAGGATTAGGAAGAGCTTAATTAATGGTGGTAAAGAGGGTAGATTGTTGACACCCATTAAAGAGACCAGAAGCATATGCCCCGTCTGCTTCAGAGTTATAAAAGCAACGATCTACCAATCTGACGGAAAAGTGTTTATACAGAAGAGCTGCCCTGAACACGGCAGCTACGAAGACCTCTACTGGAGCGACTACGAGCAGTATCTGAGGGTTCAGAAGTTTAGGAGAGATGGATGTGGTGTTGAAAACCCAAGAACTAAGGTCAACAAAGGGTGCCCCTATGACTGTGGCCTATGCCCTAACCACAAATCCTACACCATTCTAGGCATAATAGATGTGACAAACCGATGCAATCTAAGGTGCCCCATCTGCTTCGCCAACGCAGCCGCAGCGGGCTACCTCTACGAACCAACTAAGGAAGAAATCTTCGCGATGATAGACAATCTAGCAGCAAATAGACCTGTCAGCACAAAGGCTCTGCAGTTTTCAGGTGGCGAACCAACACTACGCGAAGACCTCCCTGAGTTGGTTAAGAGGGCGCGTGAAGCAGGCATACCCCACGTTGAAGTAAACACTAACGGGATAAGAATCGCCAATAGTCTGGAGTATGCTCGCAGTTTGGCTGAGGCTGGGGTTAGCACGTTTTACCTCCAGTTTGACGGGGTTAGAAATGAAACCTACCTCATCACGAGAGGGGTTGATCTTCTAGAGACCAAGATGAAGGCTTTGGAGAACCTCCGTAAGATTGGGCACGAAAGCACAGTATTGGTGGTCACTTTAGTTAGGGGTGTAAACGATGATCAACTAGGTGATATAATCAGGTTTGCCGCTAACAACTTCGATATCGTACGCTGCGTAAATGTTCAACCAGTCTCCGTAACAGGTAGGATAGATAAGCAGAAGCTCAGAGAGTACAGGATCACAATCCCAGACTTCATGAGGCTTGTCGAGGAGCAAACAGAGGGGCAAATAACCAGAAACGACTTCTACCCTGTGCCCTCAGTAGTGCCTTTCGCAAGAGCGATGGCTGCGCTGAAAGGGAAACCGTATCCTGAGTTTACGATGCACGAGCACTGTGGTATGGCTACCTTCGTCTTTGTTGAGGATGGTAAGCTAATCCCTATAACTCGATACGCTGACGTGGACGGTTTTATGGCTGCGATGGATGAAGTTACCAAACTTGCTTTGGCTGGGAAGAAGACTAGGGCTAAGATGAAGATGATAACCTCCTTAAGGCATCTTAAGATAAAAATTCTAAGCTCCCTACTCTCGGGCATCATAAAGGAGGGAAGCTATAGCGCACTAGGTCAGCTTATGCGCAGAGTAATAATGGTCGGCGCTATGCACTTTATGGATGGATACAACTTCGACCTAGAGAGGGTTCAAAGATGCGGCATACATTATGCTGTGCCAGACGGTAGAATCATACCCTTCTGCACCATGAATACCCTACATAGGCAAGAGGTTGAAAGAAAGTTCGCCAGAGAGATTATCAAAGAAGAGATAAAACCGCTCACTCCACAAGCTACCTAGCACCTCTCACCAGTTTAACATTTATCTGCAGTTTTTATATACAACCAAATTAACAAAGAGGTAGGCATATGAGTAGCAGATGGGTTTGGAGAGCTACGCTGAGGCGTAAGACGTTGGCTATACTGCTACACAGCCTACAGATACCGCTCGCCATGGTAGGGGCTTATATGCTCGGCAAAGGGGAAGTGCTACTATCTATAGTATTGGTTTGCGCAGCAGTAGTGGCGGAGGCTGCTTACAATTGGCTGAAGCCTTATTGGGAGCAGGCTTAGGGGATGATGATCTCTCCCTTGTCCGCATCCAGTATTATGTGCAAGCCGCTTCTGAAGTCAAAGGACTCGGGCCTATCAACGAGTGGGATATCTGCCATAATGGCACCTACTGCGACGATCGGCTCGGCTTCCTTCATGATGATCGCCTTAGGTGCTATCCCTCTTCTGCTGAGTCCGTAGAGTATGTAGGAGCCTACTGTGGACCCTTTTCCTGTGGGGTAGATGAGTATCTTATCCGCTATCCTCTGCCCATATAGGGGGTGGTTCTTCTCGATGACTTCGCTCGTCAAAGGGTCTATTGTGCCGAAGAAGCTTATGGGTGCTGGAGAGAAGAGTGATAAGCCTTCTGCTCTACCAGCAGATATCTTTCTGCACTTGATAACCCTCAAGCCAACCTACCCTCAAGCGCTATGTCAATACACTTTCCAAATGTTGTGAAGACCACGTCAACCTTCGAGGCTGTTGGCGCATACAGGGCTGCTTTCGCCGAGTTTACCGCCATCGTGGTGAAGCCCATGCGCTCGAGTGGTGCCACGATCATACAGCAGTCTGTGAAAACCCTACCTCCAGCCTCCTCTATCACATCCACAAGACCTAGCCTCTCAGCGAGCACCTTCACTGGTAGGGAGGTGAAGAACCAGAGTTTAGTGGCTGGTGAGACCTTCTTACCTTCCAACAAAGCAGCGGCAGCCTTCAGCTCAGCAATGGACGTGTGGGGACAGCCTATTGCAACTAAATCGATCTTACCAGAGCGTATCGTTGATAACTCGTCATAAACCCCTTTAACATCCCTATCATCTACGTGGAGGCGCTCACCAACCTCCCCGACACCCACCTTAGACTCTGGTGTGAAACCTTCAGCGTGGAAAAGCGCCAGATTACCCGATGCGGCCGCTGCTGCTGAAAGAGCCTTGGCTTCATCCACATCTAAAGAAGGCAAGCCTCTTAAGTAGGGTATGTGTTGATGCACCATCTTACCTAGCAAGTAACCCAAAGCGCTGTAGTCACTTAACCCCGCTAGCTTAGCCGAAACCTCGACGATAGCGGTCGGCTTACGGTTTTCATCTATGTGCAGACCGTAGTTCGCTGTCAAACCCGTTATCGCCGAGGCTAAAGCAGATGGGCCTCCTTCTCTGTTGGTGCGTGCGCCAAGAAAGGAGTTTGCAAAGCAAACAGCAGAGGACTCAGACCAAGCCACGTGCTCCCCAAACCTTGGAGCAAAACCCGCTAAGTAAGGCGTGCAGCTACAGAGAGTTATTACACCCAACTTCTCATAAGCTCTCATCACCCTCATCTGTTTCGCCGCAAAGTCCTCTGGCACACCCATCTCCGACCAGAGGCAGAGGTCCATGCCAGCGGGATTTAGCGTGCTTGGCACGACGACTTTGGCTGGTGTAAGTGACTCCAACCATTGTAGCCCGTATTCGCCTAGCGTCTTGTAGCTGACACCCGATATCTGGGTTGAGGCTACTGGTATTAGGCGGTCAGCACCATAGATTTCACCTAACCCTACTACGATCTCTAAGCATTTCTTTTTAGCCCAACCTTCTTCGCCCTTTAGGATAGCCTCTTGCTCGTTGGTAAGATACATTGTCCTCTACCTACTCCTGAACCTTACTAAAGCGCTCTTTATCCACATCTAGTGGTAGCGTAGCATCTATAAGCCACTTAGATGTTATGCCTGTCTTATTGCTTGAAGGGTCGAGAGAAGAACCCCTAACCCCACATATAACTACAAGACCTTTATCTGGCTGAAACCTCGTAGCCAGCGCCCACTCAACGTCAAGAGGATCATATATGTTGATGTCCTCATCCACTACAATAACCATCTTAAGGCTGGGATGTGCGGTAAGAGCTGCTAACCCAGCGTTCTTACCGTCTCCCTCAACCATCTTTTTAATAGAAACGACAGCATGTAGCCAGCCACAACCGCCTTCAGTGAGCACCACATTCTGCGCCGAGGGAACGGCATTCTGCACAAACGTAAGTATACGAGGCTCTTGCGGCACACCCATCAGTAGGCGATGCTCTACACCACCTGGTAAGATGACTTGCCATATGGGTTCGCTTCTGTAGTATAGTTCATCCACCTCAAGTATCGGCTGCTTCCTTACGGCATCCCAAGTTCCGGTTAGGTCCACGAATGGTCCCTCATCGGCTTCTTCTGAGTGGAGAAGCCTGCCTTTTATAACGACCTCTGCTTCTTTAGGTACCTTGAAACCGTCTAATGCAAAGCATTCTAACTCTCCCTTTAGCAGGGTGTTGGCGAACTCTAATTCATCCAAGTTTGGGTGTGAGGTTGCCGCTGCTAAGTATATGAGCGGGTGGAGACCACAAACCACGACAACCTCAGTATCTAGACCACGCTCCTTATTCTTTTGGTAGAAGGTGTAAAGGTCTCTGGGGACAATTCGAATCGCGAACCTATTACCTTGCAGATACATCAAGCGATGAATCGAGGCGTTCTGCCGCCCTGAGTCCGGGTCCTTAGCTAAAACTATGGTTGCTGAGGCATATTTCTTTGGGTACTGCTTGTAGAAGGTGGTCAAAGGAAGCTTGGAAGCCAGATCTGGTTTTTTGTGATGTACTTCAAGCCAAGGCGCATCCCCCACTAACTTGTATTTGGTTGGGTGAGATAAGGCAGATGCTAAACGTTTTGCCAAACCGCTAACATCCACTTGTAGCAGCGATGCTAACGCATTCCTTGAAAACACCAAGTTGCCAGCTATACTGAATCCAGCATATCCTTTGATTCTCTTGAACAAGACTGGTTTTCTAGCCTTTCTAAGCCGCTCTGCTACTTCTTGATCTGGTGACACCTCCTCATCTACGACTTCTACATCCGCTTTTTCTAGGAAGCTTCTTAGACTCAAGGTTTATCCCTCTTGGGGCGAACTCAGCACTCAAGCTGAGGGGCCTCTTATATAGCCTATCCTCTTCACCCATCAGCAGGGCTAGAGTCGTCACAGTCCGCCCGTTTAATGTTAGGAACACACCTATATATTACCGCTAACCCAGCTTTAAGAAAGGAAGGGTAGAGCGCTCTAGCAAGGGTGGGGGGAATGGTGTACATAGAAACCACAGCAACATTAGAGAGCTTCAGACGATTCCTAATCAACAACACTTGCCGCTCCTTCATACCCGAGAGCTATCTACGGGACAAAGAAGTCTTTCCAGAAAAAGAGGGTGAACGAGGAGCCATATATGTGGAGGCGGCAGATAAGGTTACGTTAAAGAAGATCCGAGATATAACATTCGTCAACGCAAGGGACGTATTAGGCATCATCTACGTCTCTAACAGCGGTAACTCGAGGTTAAAGTGGAGGCAGATCAGGGGCAATATAGGTAAAATCACCGGCGAAGCGTCACCCAACTCCATCGCAAGCCTAATAGCAAGCGGAGCCCTATCGAAAGAATATGTTAAGAAGCTTGCAGGCTTAACCACAGATGTGACCGAACACGCTAAAGAAGAGCCTCAGCAAGATGGTTCTGAGGATACTTAAAAGGATATAAAGGCAAAGAAGAAGCGTTAGTGTAAGCCTTTTAAAAGAAGATTAGAATTCAAAAGGCGATAAGATTAAGAACCACACAGCAAACCACTCCAGCTTAGAGGGCCGGTAGTTTAGCCTGGTAGAATATCCGACTTGCAAGCGCCTTAGCCGAGAGCTCGGAAGGTCGGGGGTTCAAATCCCCCCCGGTCCACTTTTGACTGTGTAAGGTTTTTGTTACTGTTTGTAAGGTGGGTTGGTGCGGATGAGTGCTCGTTTAAAGAGTGTTGTTGACAGCTATATGCAGAAGGTTTCGGGGTTAAGGGAGCATTGTGAAAGGTGTTTAAGAACTGAGCGGTGGGGTGGAAGTGTTGTGCTGATGGTCGTTGACGCTGCTTTCACGTCGATAGGTTTGAACTATTTCACTGCAGTCGTGCCAAAGGTTGAAGAGTTCAACAAGAGGTTTGTAGAGAGCGGGAGGATAAAGAATCTCCGGGATCTTGCAAAAACAGACGTTGAGGCGCTGAGAGATGTTTGGCGAAACCTACGCTCTTGGCTAGCTGCGAAAGGGGTAGCATCCTATCTTTCAACACAAGAAGAGGATGATAAAGCTGCATTAAGGGGTTGGGCTCAGAAGGCGAAGGTCAATAAATGGTGGACTGATCCGATCGGTAGAGTCAAGGGAGTTGGTTTAGTCACCTTTCAATATCTGAGGATGATGGGTGGTGTAGATACAGTGATGCCGGACAAGATCGTCAAGCGGGTGATAAACGAAATCTTAGTTAAAGCAGGGATGCAGCCTGTGTATGATGATTTGGAGTTCATAAAGAAAGCTGAAGAGGTTGCTTTAGCCTGCGGATATAGACCTATAGAGCTCTGCTGGATGACTTGGCTCATTCAACCAGAGGGGCAAAAGATGAGGATGGAGAAGTATTCGCATATCCTCTCGAAGATCTAATTGGGTTAGAGCGCATCTTCTAATGCTTGGAGGAAGCGTTGTAGAGATCCTTTGGGTATCCGAGCCCCGCTAGCTTTAGGATGACCTCCTCCGAAGCCGCCAAGTTCCGATGCTAAGCGCTGTGTAATCGAGCCAAGATCTTTAGGGTAGGCTGAAGAGGCTCTAAGGGAGAGTTCTACGTAGGGCGAATTGCTTTTGATCCTGTATGCTACACCTACGGGTGTTTCAAAGAAGCACCTTACTAGGTTAGCTGCTGCACCCTTTGGAAAAGAGCTTGTTTCGATGTAGGCGTAGCCTCTCTTAACCACACCCTCTTTCTCCACCCTCTTCAGAAAAGCTGAAAACCTTTGAGCTTGTTGTAACGCAGCTTCAGCCACACCGTTAATCTCATGCGGATACTTTAATCTACTTAAGCCATCTACTATGGTGCCAAGTTTTTTCGGTGTATCGCCTAGCCGCTCCACAGCATACGCCAGCATCGAAGCCTCATAGTAGAGGTGGATTCTGTCGTGCAGATCCAATATCTTAGACGCTATTGGTCCATTCTCCAAATAGTCTGTTAGCGCAGCATATGCCGCAATGATAGAAGCGCGCTTCGGCAAAATGCCTCTGAATTCATCGTAAGTTAAGGCGGCTGTGCAGTCTCTTGTGCTGTGGATAACACTAAAATTCGCTTTTGAAGCATATCTGTAGCCCCTAACTTTTGGGTGATGATCGATATAGGTTACTTTAGCGAAGCCTCTTAGTCTACGCACCTCGTTAAAGAAAGGTTGCGCAGTTTCTGGCGATAATCCAAGGTCGCAGATATAGACCTCCGAAGCATGTGAAATATCCTTTAGAGATTCAATGAAATCACCGTAGTCTACAAGTTTTACCTCAGCATCCTTTGCAAGTTTGAGAAGCGCTGCCGAAGCTATGCCATCAACGTCGGTTGAATGTGATATACAGAGTACCCTACGCACATAATACACCTTATTCTCTCCGCGCTTTTATCGCCTGTTCAATTCGATTGAGGTACCAAAGTGTGTAGGCTGAAATCGCCGCTAGGGCTGTGAAGAGCTTCGTTGCGAAGACAAGATTCCAAGGCGTCTCAGGGTTGGGGCTCTTATTGACAAGTATGTCTGGAATTATGTTACCTGTGGTGGCTTGGTAAGCCATTAAAGCGCTCCAGATGCTGAAGTTATAGAATACTTCGTATGCGGATATGCAAAGGACCAAAAAAGCGATCATCCTAAAGATCGATAATCTAAACATCGAATACCTTAGCAGTCTTGGCTTATTCAGTTCGAGGACAGAGAACCAGCAGAGCACCATCCCAACATAAAGCCAAGTAACAGGCTTCGCATAGATTGGAAAGTACTCAGGCTCAGGGAACTCGAAGGGCTTGTTTTGAACGTGAACTAGACTGTCTCCTACACCCTCACATCGATGTAAGAAGAACTCCAGACCGGCATATGTAAGTAACGCTACAACCAGTGCGAGGGAAAGGAGACCAATAGTTAGATACAAAGCCCTAAACCTTGCTTCCTCTGCCGTAGAGGACATAAATTGTAGAAATTTTCGAATCACTTATAAGTGTATCGGAAAGGTTGCTTGAGTCTAAGTGAGCGTACTCTCTATGAGCTGAAGAATCTTTGGTGTGGATAGTTTATAAACGATCCATTTACCCTCACGCTTCTTCTTAACTATGCCTTCGCGTTCAAGCAGATTAAGGTGGTGTGAAGCATTCGGTTGGGTAAGATTTAAAGCAGTCATAACTTCGCATACACACATCTCCCTCTCTGCCAGTAGCCTAACTATCTTAAGCCTTGTTGGATCACTGAGCGCTTTAAAAAAACGTGCTTTAGCATTAAAAAAGCTCTCTTCACCAATTTCCTTGGCTAACCTTTTGAGATCACTAATATACTTATCTAAGTCGCCTTCATCACAGACCTCGCTATACCGCCTCTTAAGCCGCTCACGAACCGATTCCACGAGTAGTTATGAAAACACATAGTTAAATATGTTTTACGGCTTACATACCGATTGGTTTAGCGTATTTTATGTAGATGTAGGACTGTGTTACAGAAGCCAAGGCAGCTACAACTATATCGATTATGAAGGATATAATCTGACCTATGTATGGTAGGAGGCTGAAGAGGCTTCCTATGAAGGCAACTACCCCGAGCAGGATGATCAAGATTAAAGTGTTTAGCTTCTTATCCCGTGCGAAGGATCTGCTGGCTGCCATAGCTTCTAAAGCGCCCTTATCCTCCAGCATTAAAGCGGGTATGGTGTAGAAGAACCAAGTCAAGAATATCAAACCAGGTATTATGAATAGCATCAACCCTATCGCAACAATAATGGAAACTAGTATTGATGCTGCAATGAGTGAAAGTACTTTCTTGAGAGCTGTGTTTGCAGCAGCAGCCAAGTCTGGGCTAACATCATTTAAGACATCTCTCACCAAGAGAGGATACATCCCTGAGACTATCGTGTAGACTACGAAACCAGCTAATAGGAGAAGGGTAGTCAATGGGATGAGTAGAAACAAATTGTCCAAGCCATTGAGTAGATGAGAAAAACTCAACCCCGATATTAGGGTGAAAACAAGTGACGAAACGAATTGCGGAAGAAGGATCTTGGGGTTTTTAATCAAGATGTCTAACGAGCTTGTTAAAGCTTCTAATACTCTAAACCCTTCCGCTGACATAGTTTTGTCACCTTGCACTAAATTAATAAACTTATAGGCACGAGAGTTTCTAGGTTGTTTGATAGAGTTCTTTGCGCCTCGCCTCTAGCGTATCAACCGCTTTACCGATAAATTCAGCCGCAGTGGAGAGTCTAACTCCAAGCTCCTCACCAACCTCGTAAACGGGCTTCACCCTCTCTTTGTAATTAAGGTCGCGTAGCAGATGATGATCCAAGATGACCGTATCCAGCCCACTTGCTACCAAGCTTCTGATGATCTTAGTAAGAAGTTGGTTTGCCACCAACAGATCATCTTCCTTGAAGGCGCTACCAAGTAGATAAGTCGGTGGACCATCAACTATAAGGATCTGTGGTGCATTTTCAAGAATAAACTTCACTTGCTCTTCGCTAACAGGTCCTTGCACATCGGAAGTATAAAGTACGCCTTCTCCTCCGCTTTTAACACTGACTTCAACGACATACCCAAGTTTAGTATCCACACCGTGGCTTACCGCAGTTGAAAAGTTGATCGTGGTTTCGCCTATCCGAATTCTTTTACCATCAGCAGATTTTATCTCTTTAGGTAATCCTTGTATACTCTGCAGAAAGTAGGCTGCACGCCACATCTGACTTCGATTAATGTTTAGGCTAGGGTCTTTGATGAAGAGCCTTTTATTCTTAAACAACTCTATATGACGTGTAGAGTGATGGTCATAGTGGTAGTGTGTTAGAATAATTATTTCGGCTGAAGATGCAAAATCAATTATTTTGCTCCAAGATTCATCCAACCTTTGCCACTCAACTGGATGAGGCTTCAAACCGTAGCGCGATGGGGCAAGAGCCGCAGCCGGATCTATAAGTAAGCGCACGCTGCTAGTCTCAATAAAGGTAGCCATAGACCTAACCCCAAAGCTATCTGCCGCTATAGGTGTAACCCTAATCATAAATGGCACCCGTTGGAGAGAAGATGGTGGTCTTCAAATCTTTGCAACACCCTTCATGCCGTTTGGGGTATTTAAACCAATATCACCCATAATCTTTTTTAGAGGATGAAGCGAATTAACGAGTAAATTGGAAACGATCATCCTCGGCGTGACAGGTGCTAGTGGCACGATAATATCAACAGCTATACTCAAGAAGCTTCAAAATAGGGTTAGAAGAGCACTTATAGTTTCAGAAACAGCCTATAAGGTTGCGGAAATCGAATTAAAGATCAAACCGAACGAATTAGATGGGCTGGCTGATATCGTTGTGAGGGATGAATCTCAACTCACATCTCTTCTGCCCAAAGCCATGATTATCGCGCCGTGTAGCATGAAGACTCTGGCAGGAGTGGCTTGGGAGCGCGCAAACAGCTTGGTCTTGAAAGCGGCAAAACAGGTGCTTGAAAAGAAGCTCCCCCTTATACTAGTGATTAGGGAGATGCCGTGGAATATAATACACCTCAAAAATATGCTACAAGCCTCGATGAAGGGTGCAACCGTTATGCCGCCAACTATACAACCTAAAGCAGGTCAAAAAAGTATAGTTGAGTCGGTAAATGATTTGGCTGATAGAATAGTTAACTTATGTGTATGAGCGCCCTGGCCGGGAGATTCAGAGCCGGCTGGCTCTTTTGAACCCGGGTCAGAACGGTGACAGCGTCCTATGCTAGACCGGGCTCTTGGCGGGGCATGTTTGTGAGCATACCCCTACACCACCAGGGCGCAGATATGGGCTTATATTTGGTTGAAGATAAAATTTTCTTTTAGAGGATGTGAGGTGTAGTTCATATAGTTGAAGTACAGCTTCAATGGATGTAGTGATCTTAGCGCCTTCACATGGCTTTTAAGAGTATAGGGTCTAAGTGCCTGAGATACTCTTTTTGATCAGGCACGCCTCTAATGCGAACAAGACCCTTGGGGGAGTATATAAACCCAGTTAAGTGCCTATGTACCAACTATAGCAAGGTGTTTAAACATAGAATCCTCAGAAAACCCCAAGGAAG
>CAYQXI010000099.1:0-5421 GCA_964421575.1 uncultured Nitrosopumilales archaeon | reverse complement strand
AGGTAGCTGCCCTCTCTTTATGCGCTCTTTGTTTACCGGATGGTCTTTCAGCACCTTAAGAGCCTGTTTAGTAAACTCGTTTACGAGCTCGGCTGCAAGTCTAGCAGCTTTTGTATCTTCTAAGGGTTTCGCTTCTTTTATGTAGGGTGAGACCTTGCCTTCTTTGGCCACACCCAGCTTACCTACCCGCTCATACGCTGGATCTGTGTTGCTTATCATACCAGATAGAGGTTCTCCTTCAACCCTTATTACGAGTACAGCCCTATGCCCAACAGAGTGCACAAACCTGAAAGTGGCGCCGCTGAATTTGACTTGCTCATTTAATGCTTGAGCCAGAGATTTAGCTTCTTCTTCGCTGAGGTCTCTACCTACCCTTCTATCGATTATCTTATTTGATTCATCAACTGTTGCGAAGTTCGCTCTAACCGCTAGGTCACCTGGTTTGAATTCTAGATCTAACCCTATAGCTTCGATGACGCCACGCCCAGGGTATTCTGTATAAACATCATAGCCTAGCATAGAGAAGACCGCTATATCAGATTCTGGAGCAACTCCCTTACCTGCTGGGTAGACTAAGCCTTTGATACCTTGTCTCGCAAGCGCATCTAGATTAGGTGTTAACGCGGCATCAAGGGGTGTTGTGTAGTTAAGCGCGGGGTTGGGGCGATCGCCCACACCATCTAACAGAATGTAGAGTAACTTCTTCAACTGCTTGCATCAATACAGCAAGAGGCTAGATCTGTAATATAAAAATTGCTTAACGTGTGCTTAGATTCAGCTGGATATATACGTCTTCAGGTATCCTTAGGCGTGTAAGCTGCCTCATAGTCCGCTCGTCAGCATCTATATCTATGAGCCTCCTATGGATCCTCATCTCCCATTTGTCGAAGGTATGACTTCCTTGACCTGAAGGCGCCTTCCTCGTTACAACCCTTAACCTCTTGGTGGGCAGAGGTATTGGTCCCTTCATCCTAACCCCAGTCTTCTCTACGATCCCCTTTATCTCTCTGCACACAGCCTCAAGGTTCTCTAGGTTTGTGCTTGTGAGCTTGATTCGTGCTGACTGGGGCAAGCCTAAGTCACCGGTAGTTATACCACCCCTCCTTGGCTATTTATAGATTTTACTAATTCTTAGCTGCTTTCTGCTTAAGTTCGCTCGCCTTCGCTATGAGCTCTTTGAGTGTATTGGGGTCCTTCACTTCCACGACCCTCGACCTACCAACATCATATATCTCAACCAACCCAGCAGATTCTAGCGCTCTAATGTGCCTATAGACAGTAGCGTAATCTATCTTAAGCGCTCTCGAAACCGCTTTTATGTGGAGTGGTCTCTTACTTGACTCTAGAAGCGATAGTATCCTAAGCCTAGCTACACTACTCAGCGCGTAAAAGACCTTAGCAGCATTCTGAAGTATTTCTTCAGCCATCCACCATAATATAGTAGCACCATATAATTAATGTTATCCTCAAATGCAACTTACATAGATATAGACATCACATATGTTGAGAGGAGATTAAGGGGAAGATATATTTGGACGGTGAGGGGAGGCTCCATTTTAGGGGTCGTCGGCTAGTCTGGTCTAGGCTACATGGCTTGGGAGCAAACGCCGGGAGCCCATGTGATCGTGGGTTCAAATCCCACCGACCCCACCTTTTTAACGGATATAAAGCAGCTCACACATCAAAAGCTTGGAAGGGATGTTCTTTAAATCAAGCGCGCTCTTCGTGTGGAGTGACGAGCGAGTCAGAGATAGGTTGAGCTGGTACTATGAGGTTATGCTTGACCGCAAACCAGCCAAGTTCAGAATCTGCAGATCCATAAGGGCCGAAATTGACCCTTCGCAAGCCAGTGTCGAAGAACTCAACAAAGAGCACGGCCGCCTACAGCAGAAGTTCACAGAAACCTTGCAACAGATCAAGTCTGGGACAGCGACACTGGAGCAGAGTGATGAACCTGAGTTTAGTTTGCTAGACATAAAGATTGAGTTGGCTAAGAGGATGCTGAAGAGGTGCAGCTTCTGTGAGTGGAGGTGCAGAGTCGATAGGACAGCAGAGGGTAAGAGGGGGGCTTGCAAACTCGGGGATAAAGCTCTTGTCTCAAGTTGGTTTCACCACTATGGTGAGGAGCCGCCTCTAGTCGGCTCTGGGGGCTCGGGCACCATATTCTTCACGGGCTGCACCTTTAGGTGTGTGTTCTGCCAAAACTGGGACATCTCCCAAGATTGTAGTAATGGTGTTGTTGTGGATGCTAAGAGGCTTGCTTTGATCATCAAGAGGCTTAGGTTGGATGGCGCGCTCAACATAAACTTCGTTGGTGGTGACCCCACGATGCACCTCCACACCATCTTAGAGAGTATGCGCTACGTGGATGTTAATGTGCCTATGCTCTGGAACAGCAACATGTACTTAACAGAGGAAGCCATGAACATACTGAAAGATGTGATAGATATATGGCTGCCGGACTTCAAATACGGTAATGATAAGTGCGCAATAAGGCTCTCTAAGGTACCTAGGTACTTTGAGGTGGTTTCAAGAAACCACGTCATCGCACACGCGAACGGAGACATCATCATACGCCACCTCGTTCTACCAAACCACATAGAATGCTGCACAAAACCTGTGTTAGAGTGGATTGCTAAAAACTGCCCCAGAGCGCTGGTCAATGTTATGGGGCAGTATCACCCAGATCACCTAGTCCCCTCAAACCCCGAAAAGTATAGTGATGTTGCTAGGAGGCTCAGGCGAGACGAGTTAGAGAGGGCATACGCTATAGCTGAGAGCCTAGGTCTGGTCTATGAGCCGGTATCGTAGGGGTAGGGCGGTCTGCAGACTCTGCGGCGACGAGAATAAAGTGATCTCTTCGACAATAGGTGTCTGTGTCGACTGCATACGCTCAAAGCCAGATCACGCTCTACCCATAGTCTTCGAGGCGCATAAAGAGGCTAGAGCAAGATTCGGATTACCGGATAAGCCGAGCAGAAGTGAACGAGGTATACCGTGTGCTGTGTGCTCTAACAGATGCGTATTAGGTGAGGGTGAGGTAGGCTACTGTGGGCTGAGGGTCAACGTAGGAGGTAAGCTCAGAAGCTTAACCTCCCCTAAGATAGGGCTCTTCTACTACTACCTGGATCCGCACGTAACCAACTGCTGCTCAGCTTGGTGCTGCCCAGCCGGCACAGGCGCAGGCTACCCTCATTACGCTGTAACAGAGGGTGCTGAATTAGGTTACTATAACCTAGCCATATTCTTCTACGGCTGCAACTTCGACTGCCTCTTCTGCCAGAACCATCCACATAAATCGTTCGCAAACATAAAACCTGAGGGTGCTGAAACACTAGTAAAGGCCACGTTAAGCAACAAGAGGATTACATGCTGGTGCTTCTTCGGCGGCTCACCCGAACCCCAGCTACCATTCGCCCTAGAAGCTTCAAAAAGAGCTCTGGAGGCTGTTGGTAATAGAATTCTAAGAATCTGCTTCGAGTGGAACGGATGCGGCAACCCACTTCTCGTAAAAAGGGCTGCTGAACTAGCCTACAAAAGCGGGGGCAATCTCAAGTTCGACCTTAAGTGCTGGAGCGAAGAGCTCAGCATAGCGCTCTGCGGCGTCTCTAATAGAGCTGCCTTCGATAACCTCAGGATGGTAGCTAAGGAGTTTAAACCACTTAGGGTAAGCCCACCGCTCATCACAGCCACCACATTACTTGTGCCAGGTTATGTTGACGAATACGAAATTGAGCAGATATCCTCTTTCCTAGCTGAGATCGACCCGCAGATCCCATATAGTCTACTGGTCTTTCACCCAGATTATATGCTAACAGACCTACCTGTGACGAGTGTCGCTCAAGTCGAGAGGTGCTTTCAAGCGGCTAGAAGGCATCTTAAGAGGGTTAATGTTGGGAACGTTGAGCTGCTACGATACAGTAGTAGCGAGTTTAATAGATTTATTTAGGGTCAAAGACACATCTAATCTAAGAGAGGAGGGGGTTGCTTGGGTGTGAAGCAAAGGACCTCCAACACTTTGAAGGAGATACCCTTCGTCCCAACCCCTTACCCAGTGGTTGAGAAGATGCTTCAGCTCGCAGCCGTGAAGCCTGATGAGGTAGTATACGATCTAGGCGCAGGCGATGGAAGAATAGTTTTCACGGCTGTAAACAAGTTTTCAGCAAAGGGTGTTGCTGTCGAGCTTGACCCTTGGAGGAGCAGCCTAATCAGAGAGAAGGTGATCAGACTGGGTTTAAAAGAGCGGATAGAGGTGAGGCAAGAAAACTTCTTCCAGACTAGACTTAGAGGGGCTGATGTGGTCACATTATATCTGCTCCCTGAAGCGAACCGATTGCTCTCAAAGAAGCTTTTAGAGGAGTTGCCGAGGGGTGCGAGGGTTGTTGCGCACGACTATCCTGTCCCAGGCTGGAGACCTTTAGAGGTGCTTCACGTGAAGTGTGATGGTAAGATACGCACCCTCTACCTTTACCAACCTAAGTTAATGAAACGTTTTTAATGGGCTTTGTTGAGTAGTTAGCGGTTAAGGGAGTTGAATAGCGGGAAGAATAGGGCTAGAGTTGTCGCTTCGGTTGCTATCTTCGCTGTGCTCTACGCCGTTTTAAGGCTGATCCCAACCTTCCCGATGATAGGTGTATCAGGCGCGGTCTTTTCACTCTCAGATATGATGGCACCAATCTACGGAGTCATATTAGGACCGTTGGTAGGGCCGTTAAGTGTCATACTTGGAACTTTCATCGCCATAGCCTTAGGTAAACCCGTCACCTTCCTCTTTCTAGACTTCTTACCAGCGACGCTCAACGCTCTAGTGGTTGGTTTGATTCTACACAGAAGGTTCACTTCAGCGATCATACTTAACATAATAATCTTAGCCGCATTCCTAGCCAACCCACTTACGGTCATCTTTGTAAATGTAAATCTTTCTAATCAGAGTATACTGCTGCCCTTTCACTGGTTGCACTATGTAGCTTTAGCGGTGCTTATTTCGCCGCTGAGCAGAAGGGCTGCTGAGTGGGTTAGGGGGGCTTCGGCTGCTAACTTGGCTAAGGGGTTGGTGGTGGTGAGCTTAATAGGCACGATGCTTCAACACTCTACAGGCGGCATACTCTTCGAGGTTATCCTTGGTCAGTACCTTGGTGTGGTCAAACCCGAATCATATCTATTGATCTGGAATACGGTCTTCTACATCTACCCTATAGAGCGAGTTGTCCTCGCAATATTGGCAACGATCGTCGGCACACCAATAGTCAGAAGCCTAAAAGCATCACGCCTACTTTATGTTGAGTAAAACGCCTAGGAAAAGTTATTTATCTATCTGTAAGAGGTCATATCTAAAGTTGGCTGGGTGTTTTACGTGAAGGCCGTTATCTTGGCTGGCGGCTTCGGTAAGAGGCTTAAACCGATCACAGACACCACCCCTAA
>CAYQXI010000098.1:0-16050 GCA_964421575.1 uncultured Nitrosopumilales archaeon | reverse complement strand
TATGAGGAGTATAGGCATAAGCTTACGAGGCTTGGTCTACCTGTTCACGATATCGTCGAGTTGATAGATAGGGTGGGCTTGGCTGGCGGAGGGGGAGATGCGTTAATAACACAGACCGCTCAAACGGTCTTCTCAGAATTCCTTCTTCTAAACCAGCTGAGTAAAGATGTTGCTGACCTCCATCTGGCGGGAGATGTAAACATCTCGAACCCAGGGAGTTGGGGTATAGCTCCAGACACCTTAATGGTTGATGCGACCCACCTTTGTGCATCCAACCTAAATTTTGGTAAGATGTTCACTATACCCAAACTTACGTTACCCACAAACCTTTCTGAAGCACTCTTAACACATTCCATGGCAACTACCCTATTGGCTTCAGAATGCAACACAGAGCTCTGTTGGCTTGGTTTCACTAAATATCTTTCACAATTCGCTAAAGAAGTTAGCGACAAACAGTTGGCTGAAGAAGCGTTCAAGGAGTTTGTGCTACTAACTACTTCCCTTGCTCATAGGGGTGTTAGCCCCCTACTTTCACTATATTTAGGGGGCGAGGATGAGGAGACGCTTTCGAGCAGAGCCATCAGCATACTTGAGGGATACAAGAGGTATATTGAGGCAGTTTCATTTCCCACCGTGAACCTAATCCTAAAGGGTAATTTAGACAGTGGGATGCTAGATACGGTTTATAAGGTTCTGATGGTTGGAGGGTGCTTAGCCTTCTCACCCGACACCGAGTCAACATTCTCATACACTGGTCTGAAGGTAGGAGCGCCGCCTGAGGAAAGACCGCCTTTGAGCATGCTTCTTCACGGCTTCTCAATAAATCTACCAAGGTTGGCGAGAGATGCGCAGGAAGACGAGATGTACTTTAGAGCGAGGATGACTATACTTCTAAGAGAATCGGTAGCTGCTCTGCAATCTAGGAGGGGTATAATTATGGAGCTGATAAGAAAAGGCGTGCTTCCGATAATAGCCAACAATGCGCAGATCGCTGCGCTCGAAGAAAGCCTACTTATCCTAAATTTGGTCGGCCTTTTGGAAGCTGCTCAGATGCTGGTGAAAGAGAAGAGTGCTCAAAACACGATTACCTCTATCATAGAGAAGACAATAGAAACGGCCGTTAAAGAGACTAACACAAAGGCTGGTACTGCTGTAGCTATGGTGCCGGAAGAAGGGTTAGCTAGACTCGCAGCTCTAGACTCAGAAAGGTACGGCAGAACCACTGTTATGCAGCAGACAAAAGAAGGTTACTCGGCAACACTTGAGCTAGAAGCAGACAGATTAGATGAAGTAAAGCTAAAGGTGGCTGAAATATGCTCAAAGAACCTAACAGGAGGATGTTCCATATCGGTTAAGATACAACCTACTATGAGAAGCGAAGACCTCAGAGACCTCATTAAAACACTTTCAACAAGATTGTCGTTCTTCAGAATAGGCTTAGATCTAAGCGTCTGCAGAAACTGCGGGGCTAAAAATGCTGCTACCGCAAGCCGCTGCAGCGTCTGCAAATCGACGATGCTGATTAGGAGGATGGTCACCTAGCCTGTGTTAAGGTGTTTGTTGAGTTGGTGTGCTTTATGATACGCACGTCAGCTCTGATGCATATTCAAGACATGACCTTCAGTAAGGAGAGATTGGTCAAAGAGTTTAGACTGTTAAGGGGAAGTATGAGCCTTTACTATACTAAGCTCTACCTTATGGGGGTGATGGCAGTTGGTATCTGAGCCGCAGACGGTTCTATCAGCCGTTAGGAAGCGAGATGGCAGGATCGTCCCCTTTGATAGCTCAAAGATAGTCAATGCGATTTATAGGGCTGCTAAATCGGTCAATGAAGGTGATCTAAATGCTGCGGAAGAACTTTCGCTGAAGGTTGTTAAGGTATTAGAGGAGAAGCACAAAGACGGCAGCATTCCTTCCGTAGAGGAGATCCAAGATATAGTTGAAGCGACGCTGATAAACAACGGCTTTGCAAAGACCGCCAAAGCATACATCCTCTATAGGCAGAAGAGGGCTGAGCTAAGGCGAGCTAAGGCGCTATTAGGTGTAGAGGATGATCTGAAGCTTCCTCTTAACGCTATCACTATTCTAGCCGCTCGTTATCTTCGCAGAGACGAGAATAGGAGGATAATCGAGACCCCAAGGCAGCTCTTTATGAGAGTAGCTAAAACCATAGCCGAGGTAGATCTGCTCTACGATTCTTCTGCTGATGTCGAGAAAACGACTAAAGAATTCTTCGACATGATGGTGAACTTCGAGTTTCTACCAAATTCACCTACGCTTATGAATGCTGGAACCGAGTTGGGGCAGCTCTCAGCCTGCTTCGTCCTCCCGGTAGAGGATTCTATCGAGGGCATATTTACTACTCTTAAGCACGCAGCCCTCATACATAAAAGCGGAGGAGGCACAGGCTTCTCCTTCTCCAGACTAAGACCCAAGGGTGATGTTGTGAAGACTACTGGTGGTATAGCTTCTGGACCTGTCTCTTTCATGACGGTCTTTGATGCCGCTACAAACGCCATCAAACAAGGCGGGAAACGTAGAGGCGCGAACATGGGTGTGTTAAGGGTAGATCACCCAGATATACTAGAGTTTATTACCGCAAAGGAGAAGGAGGGTAGGCTCTCTAACTTTAACATCTCGGTAGCGATAACTGACAGATTCATGGATGCTCTATTAAACGATGAAGACTATGAGTTGATAAACCCGCGTACTGGGCAAGTAGTGCAGCGGCTTAAGGCAAGGGTTGTCTGGAACCTCATAATAGCGATGGCTTGGAAGAACGGGGAGCCAGGGGTGTTATTCATTGATAGGATAAACGCTACTCATACTGTTCCTCATACTGGTGTTATAGAGGCCACTAACCCGTGTGGGGAGCAGCCCCTCCTACCATATGAGTCGTGTAACTTAGGCTCAATCAACTTAGCAAAGATGGTAAGTGATGGCAGAATAGATTGGGAGAAGCTCAGATCAACCGTAGAGAAGGCTGTGCACTTCCTTGATAACGTGATCGATGCCAACAAGTATCCTCTACCCGAAATCGAGAAGATGACAAGATTTGGTAACAGGAAGATCGGCTTAGGTGTGATGGGCTTCGCAGACATGCTAATAGAGCTAGGGGTACCCTATAACTCAAGACCAGCCCTTAAAATAGCTGAGCAGGTTATGAAGTTCATCGAAGAAACCGCGATAAACACATCGGTCAAGCTCGCAGAGGAACGTGGCTCCTTCGGTAACTTCAGAGGGAGCGTCTGGGAGAAGCGTGGCTACAAGTGTATGCGTAACGCAACACTAACAACAATCGCACCTACCGGCACGATAAGTGAAATAGCTGGTTGCTCTAATGGCATAGAGCCACTGTTTGCAATCGTGTACACAAAGAGGGTGCGGGAAACTTTGGGAGCCGATCTTATGATAGTTAACCCTCTGTTTGAGAAAGTGGCTATAGAGGAGGGCTTCTACAGCGATGAGCTTATGAAGAAGGTGGCTTCTTCGACATCAATTCAGCACATAGAGGAGATACCGGAGCACGTTAGAAGGGTCTTTGTGACTGCCCACGACATTTCACCGGAGTGGCACGTAAGGATGCAAGCAGCCTTCCAGAAGTATGTGGATAATGCTGTGTCGAAGACGATAAACTTCCCACACGATGCAAGTATGAATGATATAGAGGAGGCTTTTCTCTTAGCATACAGGCTCGGCTGCAAAGGTATAACAGTTTACCGTGATAGAAGCCGAAGCATACAGGTGTTGACCACCAGGAGGGAGGAAGAAGAGGACAGATTCGATAGGTTAGATGCTAGATCAGAGCCTATAGAGTATTATGTACGCTGTGAGACCTGCGAACTTTAAATCAAACAATTAGAACTCCGGGTTCAATATCAAGGCGAGTAATGCAGCCCTAAGATCCCTACCGAGCTTTGCTTGCAGAAAGTATTTGGCTTGCGGCAGCTTATCCACCTCAGGCTTTATTTCATTCACTCTAGGTAAGGGGTGTAGAACTATTAGATCAGATTTTCCACGCTCGAGTATAGAAGCGTCCACATAATAGGAGCCTCTGACACGCTGGTATTCAGCAGGATCTGGGAAACGCTCCTTCTGTATCCTCGTAACATAAAGCACATCCAGTTCAGATATAACTTCATCTAATCTGCTGTGCTGAGTCCAAGATGTTTTCTTTACATCTATAAGTGCATCGGATCTGATCTTCAGCTCAGGCGGCGAAATCAACCTTATCTCAGTATCGTATTTTGAGAGGGCATAAAGCAGCGAATAAACAGTCCTGCTATACCTTAAATCACCCATTATCCCGATTGTTAGACCATCAATCCTCTTCTTCTCGCGGTAGATTGTGTAGAGGTCGAGCATAGCCTGAGTGGGGTGTTCTTCAGCACCTGAGCCCGCGTTTATAACAGGCTTCTCTGAGATGTCTGCAGCGTACCTTGCTGCACCCTCCCGTGGATGTCTGATGACCAGCAAATCAACATAACCTGAGACCACGATCACGGTGTCTGTAAAGTTCTCACCCTTCTCTATGGATGAAGTTGATGGGTCGGTTATCCCGATGCAGCAACCACCTATTGAGTACATGGCTGATTCAAAACTTAACCTAGTTCTACTACTGGGTTCGTAGAAGATCAGCCCCAATAGGCGCCCTTCCGCTAGCTGGCGCCTTTCTTTCATCGGCATTGATGAAATCTTTGTGGTTGCGTCAAAAATCGTTTCAAAGTCGCTTCTTGTGAAGTCTCTAATCGAAACCACGTCCCTTCCGAATAATGGGTTTGGCATCTTGCCGCATACTATATCAGCCTAAAGGTTATTAAATATGACACCTTAATGTGGAGTAGAGTTGTCTGAGGAGCAGCTTATAGTGCGAAGAATAAAGGATGGCACAGTAATAGATCACTGTGAGCCCGGTAGTGCTTTCAAGGTTCTGGCCGCTCTCGGTATAAAGGAGGGGTGTACGAACTTGATCACCGTAGCCATAAACGTGCCGAGTAGAAAGCTTGGGAAGAAGGATATCGTAAAGATCGCTGACCGCTTCTTAACTCAGAGCGAAGCCAATAGGATAGCGCTGATCTCACCTCGCGCGACTGTGAATCTGATAAGAGACTATAAGGTGATCGATAAGAGAAAAGTGGAGTTACCTGAAGCGTTCGTTAATATCTTTAAGTGTCCAAACCCAACCTGCATTTCAAACTCAAACGAGCCGATAACACCCGTTATACTCGTTGTTAGACCTGAGCCGCCTAGGCTGATGTGTAAATACTGCTCTAGGTACTTTGATGTAAATGAGCTCGTCTTAACATAGGTGGTTTAAAGTTGGAGGAGGCTAAGAGGCTCAGGCGTAGGGTGCTCTTGACGCTACTCGCACTACCCCTACTTATAGCGGGTCTGGTCTTATTAGGTGTCTTCGCTGGATTCTATATAGCAAGCCTCTATAAGTCAACTTCAATATTATTTCCACTCTTATTCTCAGGCTTAGGCTTTGCAGCCTCACTCATACTATCCTACCTAATAGCAAAGCGAGTAGCTACCACACCACCAGAAAAAGAAGAAAAATAAAAAGGGATCCGGGAATGCTGGATCCCCTTAACTACGTCGGCTGACCTAGTATGAGGATAGCGATCACTATACCATAGATGGCTATCGCTTCACCAAGCGCCGTAATGATGATAGCGGTAGTTCTTATCTCAGGTCTCTCTGCAGTACCAGCTAAGCCAGCGGCTCCAGCTTTACTTACCGCCCAGCCTGCTCCGATTGCAGCTGCGGCGAAGGCTATGGCGGCTGAAAGAAACTTGAACATCAATGGTTCTGGGGCTGCTGGTTGTGCTTCAGCACCTGCGGGTTCTTCTACGGCTGCGGCGAAGGGAGTGAATACGAGGCATAGTGTGATTAGTGAAGCATATAATATCCAAAGGGGTATTTGCGGTTTCAAACCATCTTCTGCCTCTATAAATCGTTATTTAACCTTTTTGCCTTCATCCCCCATTAGTGAGGATCCACAATCCTTCAGCTAGCCTCTATCATTGAAGGTGGGTAGAGGGTGATAGTATTTGCAGCTCACCCTACTACTTTTCTGAGCTCTTCTATTGTCCTCTTTCTTATAGCTCCGATCTTCTCTTTTAACTCGTTTTGGAACTCTTGCTGCTTCTGCTTAACTTTATTCTGCGCTACCTCAAACCTCTTCTTAACTATTTCACTCATCTAAACACCAGCCTTTCTCCGCTCAAGCACCCTTTTTATCTTTTTAAGCCTTACAAACTCTTCTCTCTCGTGCTCCTCTAAGGTCGAGGAAATAGTCTTCACAGCCTCCTCATACTGTGGAATTATTATATATTCTAAAGCGTTTAGAAGCCTCTGGGTTCTCTCGAGCTCACTAGCCAACCTGAAGATAGAGTTCTCTATTTCAGAAGCCCTTAAGATCGCTGGAAGCACTTGGCGCATAGCAAGTGAAGCAGCATCTAAAGCCGAGCTTGTATCGGCAAAGCCGTAGCTGAGGGCAAGAGGTTTATCTTTAAGCTGTATGGAAGGCACATTTACATCTATTATTCTTTGTACTTTCAACGAGATTTCTACACCTTTTGGTATCGTGGCTGCTACCGATTCCACCGTAAGGGGGCCTAATTTGAGGTAGGAGTCGTAGAGAGCCTTATAGGCGTCTGAGAGAGGTGCCCATAAGTCTTCGCGAGCCTTTCCAGCCTGCTCTATCAGTTCATCTAAACGCCTTAGCAGCACTTCACGCTTATCCTCTAAGATCTTGTAGACAGACCTTGCTACGCTCAGGCTTCTTTTGATGCGGATGAGCTCGATCTTTGTGGGTAGGAACTTTCTACCGAAGCTTACGGACAAGTCCGCTATACTCCGCTTTCACTCTTCTTGTAATACATCCTCACGTAATCAGACCTTATCTTCGTCAGCTCGCCTTCGGGTAGCGTTGAGAGAACCTCCCAAGCAAGATTGAGTGTTTCATCTATCGTTCGGTTTTCATCATATCCTTGAGAGAGGAACTTCTGCTCAAAGACGTCTCCGAAGTTTAGGTACTTAAGGTCTATGCTCGTTAAACTACTTCGACCCACGATTTCAACGAGGGCACGCAGCTCCTGCACCCTCGCATAAGCATCGTAGAGCTGGTTGCTTACCTCCATATGATCTTCTCTCGTCTTCCCTTTGCCCACACCATCCTTCATAAGCCTGCTTAGGCTCATCAACACACCCACAGGTGGGTAGATGCCTTTTCTGAATAGGTCACGTGAGAGCACGATCTGCCCTTCGGTGATATAGCCTGTGAGGTCTGCGATGGGGTGTGTGATGTCGTCGCTTGGCATAGTTAAGATAGGCATCTGAGTTATACTACCCTTCTTACCCTTTATCCTTCCCGCTCGCTCATAGTTGGTCGCAAGGTCGGTATAGAGGTAACCTGGGTAACCCTTACGACCAGGAACCTCTTCCCTAGCAGCACTAATCTCTCTAAGAGCTTCAGCATAGTTGGTCATATCGGTTAATATAACGAGTACGTGCATACCTAAGTCGAAGGCAAAGTACTCCGCGGTAGTCAAAGCTACACGTGGAGTTATAATACGCTCAATCGCAGGGTCATCAGCCAAGTTAAGGAAGAGGCAGCTTCTTTTCATCGCCCTACTCTCTTCTAGAGATCTGCGGAAGAAGATCGCTTCGTGGTGCTGCACACCTATAGCAGCAAAGACAACGGCGAAGTCTTCGCCATGTACTGTAGCTTGCCTAGCAATCTGGGCGGCTATCATATTATGGGGCATACCTGCTCCCGAGAATATGGGCAGCTTCTGCCCCCTTGTGAGTGAGAGCATACCGTCTATTACTGAGATGCCAGTCTGTATGAAGTCTGTCGGGTAGTCTCTCTGCTCAGGGTTTATGGGTGAACCGTTGACATCCCTAAAGTCCTCACCAACTGGTTCTGGAAGACCGTCGATCGGTCTGCCTAATCCGTCGAAGACCCTACCTAAGAGCTCACTTGATACAGGTATCTCCATCGTCTTGCCTAAGAAGCGAGCTTTAGTGCCAACAACAGATAGTCCTCGTGTACCCTCGAAGACTTGGATTACCGCCCTCCCCCCGCCTACTTCTAAGACTTTGCCGAGCCTCTTCTCTCCTGAGGGGGTCTCTATCTCTACAAGTTCGTCGTATGCAGCCCTAGTAACGCCTTCCATAATCAGAAGTGGGCCTCTGATTTCTGCTACCTTTGTGTATTCTACTCCGCCTACGGTCTTAGACAATGGTCTTCACCTCCACGGCGCTAATCTTCTTAAACTCGTTCAGCATCTCTTCTCTTAGTGTTTCGAGCTTCTCGACTTCCTCATTCCTTATCTCGAATTTCGCTCTCAGTAGCTTCGGTATGATAGACATAGCCCTTATTGAGTCGAGACTTACACCAGCCTTAAGCGCCTTTAGCGCCTCTTGATAGAATTCCACAAATAGCTTCAGGAGTAGGAACTGCTTCTTGGGGCTACAGTAGGAGTCTACTTCATCATATGCGCTCTGCTGTAGGTAGCCTATCCTAATCATTCTAGCCGCCTCCAAAACCAGTTTTTCTTCATCAGGCAGAGCCTCCGGGCCTAGCAGCCTAACGATCTCTCTTAAGGCATCCTCTCTTTGTAGTATTTCGTAGGCGTCAGCCCTCACCTTCGCCCAATTCTTATCAACCTTGCTCGACCACCACTTCGATATCTCATTTATGTATCCAGAGTAGCTTGTCATCCAGTTTATAGCTGGATAGTGCCTCGAGTACGCCAATCTGGTGTCAAGCGCCCAGAAGGTTCTTATGAATCTGATGGTGTGTGTGGTAACCGGTTCCGTAAAGTCCGCTCCTGAAGGTGATACAGCGCCTATGAGTGTCATGCTGCCGATGCGCTCAGGTTTACCGAGCGTCTTAACTCTACCGGCTCTCTCATAGAATTCAGCCAACCTTGAAGCGAGATAGGATGGGTAGCCTTCTTCAGCCGGCATCTCCTCAAGCCTACCACTTATCTCTCTAAGGGCCTCAGCCCACCTACTCGTAGAATCTGCGACGAGCACCACATCATACCCCATGTCTCGGTAATATTCAGCCATCGTCGCACCCGTATAGATTGATGCCTCTCTCGCCGCTACAGGCATATTACTCACATTAGCGACCAAGACTGTCCGCTCCATCAAAGGTCTACCTGAGGCAGGGTCTTTCAACTCCGGGAACTTTATAAGAACCTCCGTCATCTCATTGCCTCTTTCACCACAACCGATGTGGAAGACTACTCTTGCATCAGCCCAAGCAGCGACTTGGTGTAGAGTGACGGTCTTACCTGTGCCGAAGCCTCCTGGAATCGCGCCTGTACCGCCCTTTGCTATCGGGAAGAAGGTGTCCAAAACCCTCTGCCCCGTTAGTAGAGGGATCTCTGGATCTAGCTTGACTCTATATGGTCTGGGTTGTCTTACTGGCCAGCGGTGAGCCATCTTTAAACCAACCTTTTTACCGTCTTCCTCGATGACCGCGATTTCCTCCTCTATTGTGTAGTCTCCCTCGGAAACTATGTCAATTACTTTGCCGCCTTTGTGGTAGGGTGGGACTAGGATATGGTGCTCGATTAGCGGGGTTTCTTGAACTGTGCCGAGTATGCTGCCAGCCTCTACTTCATCGCCTCGCTTCACCTTTGGTATAAATCTCCACTTTTTATTAAGCGGTATCGGTGGTGCGGTTACACCTCTAGTAATGAACGGGCCTTTTAGTCTAGCGATTTCGCTCAACGGCCTCTGTAGACCATCGTAGATCGTGCCTATCATACCCGGGCCTAATGTTACTGAAAGGGGTTGGCCTGTTCGGTACACAGGTTCGCCTGGTCTTAGTCCGCTCGTTGATTCATATACTTGTATGAAGGCTACATCGCCTGTGATTCGGATGACTTCGCCTATGAGCCTATCCTCCCCAACTTCTACGGTTTCATACATCTGGGCTTCAGCCATACCTTCTGCTTTAACCGCTGGGCCGCTTATCCAAACAATCCTACCTTTTGTTGCTCTACTCATGCTACTCACCTACTGTCAAGACTTTAACAACCTCTTTTCTTAGTAGCTGCCTTATCCTACCCAATCTGGCTTCATAAGTATTATCATACATTACACTACCATCCTCCGAAGATGCTTGAATGCCGCCTTTACATAATATATGGTTTTTGCTAACAGTTATTGTGCGCTTCGTGCTCTTACTCAACTCTTGAGCGATCTTCTTGACCAGTTCGTTATCCTCTTTTCTGCAAAATAGGGTTACATTCCCCTCTATTGCGTCAAGCGCCTCGCCGATCAGCTCCCTAAGAGCCTTCTCAGCTCTATCACCGCTTAAAGCTGAGAGCCTATTAAGCGCCTCATCAAAGACCTTAGCAACAGCCTCCTCCACTAGGCGAAGCTGCTCATTTCTCGCAGCAAGTTCGGCTGAGCCTAGAATCTTTCTTTTTAACACATCTTCTTGTCTTGCTGCTGCTTCAAAGATCTTTGTAACCTCACTTAAAGTCTGTTTTTCGTACGCTTGAAGGGTTTCTTCTGCTTGAGCGGCGGATTTTTCAAGCTCTTCTGTGAAGCTCTTAAAGGCTTCGTTGACCACTCTATCCACTATATTTTCAGCTGCGCTCATCGCTCGCCCACCAACCTATACCCCAAGTATCTGCTTAAGCATATCGCGGTACTCGAACTTCTCCTTCTTACTCCCTGGGGCTGGTACCTCATATATTAGCGGTGTTGAGTACTTTGAGCGGATTTCGTTTAGCTTGCTTCTTATGCTCTTGGATATGTCGTCGCTGAGTAAAACCAAACCTACCTCCTTATTTTTTAAGAGCCTGTTGACTATATCGAGTGCTTCTTTGCCGCTCTCAACAATTAATCCCTCGATGCCGGCTAAGCGTAGCCCCGTAACAAATACCTTCGTGCCTACGGCTACGATCTTCAACTCACAGTTAGGGACTGTTTATATTCTTCTTAAAGTTTTCTAGCATTAGTAGATAAAGAAGAGTAGTTATTACTTCTGCCCCGCGTGATTATATTTCATATAGGTTCTGAAGTTTGTTTTTCAATATTTTAGATGAAGAAGGGTATATAAGCAAGTATATTAAAGAGCTGGTTGGTGTCGTATATGTCTCTTCTGAAGCTGAGGCTGTCGATGCTCGCTACGCTAGCTATCTTGATCGGCATCTCCACCCTATTCTTTACAGTAATCCTAACGCTGATAGACTCTTTAAACTTCATAGTCCTCTTAACGTTAGTCATAGGTTGGAATCTTTTGCAGTGGCTTATAGCACCCTACTTGATCGAAGCACTTTACCGAGCCAAAGAGGCTGATGAGAGGACTTATGGTAAATTGTATGCCATGTTGAGGCGGATATGTGAGAGGAGCAGAATGGCTGTACCTAAGCTTATGATAGCGAACATACCCATACCGAATGCCTTCGCTTACGGTTCTCCACTTACAGGTAGGCGTGTTGCCGTAACTAGGGAGCTGTTAAATGTGCTTGAGGACGAAGAAGTTGAGGCTGTGCTCGCCCACGAGGTTGGGCATCTAAAGCATAGGGATGTTCAGCTGATGATGTTCGCTTCAGTGCTACCTGCGATCTTCTACTACATCGGCTACTCGCTTATGATCTCAGCGATGTGGGGTGGGCGAGATAGGAATGCTGGTGGTGCTGCGCTGATAGGCTTCGCTTCTCTAGCCATATACTGGCTACTAACGCTTCTGGTTATGGGGCTGAGTAGGCTCAGAGAGTATTACGCCGATCAGCATGCTGTTAGAACGGTAGACGATGGTGCAAGGAAGCTCGCTGAAGGGCTTGCTAAAATAACCTTTTACTCAGGCAGATATAAGCTACAAAGAGGGGGGGTGGGTAACCTAGGTGCGTTCAAGGCGCTCTTTATAAGCGACCCAGACAGGGCGGATCAAGACGAACTTCTACTTGCGAGAAGTAGGTTTGGTAAGACTGACGCTCAGCTAGTTCAAGAGATACTTTCTAGGAGGATTACAGCGGCAGATAGGTTCTTGGAGCTCTTCTCTACGCACCCGAATATAGTTAAGCGTATACGTGCGCTCGTTGCTGCTTAGCTGCTGCTTGCTTCAAGCACCTTTGCTAACAGCTCTGGTATAGTTACGTCACCTAGGATCTGACCAGATCTATCTATTACGGGTATGTCTGTTAGGTCGTAGTTCAGCATAAGCCTAAGGCACTTCACTGCATCGTCTTCTGGGTAGACAGTGGCTTTGTCGCTGTGAGGGTAGATAAGCTCCTTGGCCGTGGCATCTTTTGAGTACTTAAGGAGGTATTCTTCTAACCCGCTTATGTCGCCTAGCTTTATCTTTGCCCACTTTAGTAAGCTGTCACGTTTAATAAACCCTCGGTATCTTCCATCTTTATCTACTACGAAGAGACCTCTTATGTAAGGTGCTTCTATAAACTTTTTAAGCACGTTAAGAAGGCTTTCCTCTTCTCTTACTATTAAGGCTACTGTCTGCTTCGGGTCATAGATGTCCTTGATCAAAATCTTTTTCATCCCCTTCCCCGGTGTTGAAAGAGTAGTAGGTGTTTAAGTGGTTATCGGTTGCCTCGGTTAAAAGCATATTAAGTTAAGAGCAGAATTATCCTCTGATGGTTGGAGAGATGAGGATAAGGGTAAAGTCTGGTGAGTTTGAGGTAGAGCTACAAGGTGAGGTTGAGACGATAGCTAAGGCGATGGATACTCTACGTGAGATAGTCTCTTGGATACCTCAACCAACGACAGCAGCGAGCCAAAGCAGACCTACTGAGACTACCGCACCTACGCAACCGCCAACCGAAACCCCTCAACCGACTCTGCCGAACATAAAGATAGAGAAAGACGACTCTCTGGCAGACATAATAGTGAAGATGTTTTCAGACCCTTGGGGTAGAACACCTAGAAGGTTAAGTGAGGTCCGCGAAGCCCTCGCCTCTTACGGTCTAGTACACCCGAAGCAGTCGGTCGCTGTGGCGCTGCTACGCCTCTCCCAAGCCGGTAAGCTCAGAAGGTTCAAGGAGGGAGGCGAATACGTCTACACAGCCTCACTCCCACTCGTCTCAGAAGCAAGTAGTGAGGTCTGATGAAGGTTGGCCTTTAAGCGGCTTGCTCAGCGATTCTCCTCTTTATGAGGGTTAGGATCTGTATATGCCGCTTTTCATCCTCTATTATCCACTCTACTAAGGTTTTGTAGTCTTGTAGATCGATGTTATAGTGGTCGGTTAAGAGCTTGACCACTTCTGTATACAATATTGTCAGATATTCTTCGCTTGCATATCCCTCGTAGCTCTCAAACTCTTGTAAGATCCTTTTTAGTTCGCTTAAGGTAACCTCATCATCTCTTGCAGCGTATCTTTTCGCCTCTTCGATTGCTTTCACCCAAGCTTCTCCCATCATCTTTACGCAATCTCCATAATTTATTTGGTGTTTGAGATGGATGGTTAGAGCTTTGAATGCTACGGCGTGTTTAAACGAGTCTTTTGCGATATACTCCAGAAGGTAGGCTACCTCTTTATCAGACACCTTCTCCGATATCTTCTGATAGGCTTTGGCAACCTCTTCTTCTAAAATGGCTGAGCAATATAAATATTTAGATAAATCATCTGCGGTACCCAAATAGGTTTAGCACCTTATTTTGCAATGTAACAACCAATATAAAAAGAATACTTCTCTTATCGAAGCTAAATTGGTTAGAGGTTGGCTAAGATATCAAGGACTTCTTTAGGATGCTGCTCCACATTCACCTTCTTGAAAACATGACGAATACATCCGTCTCTATCGATTATAGGTGTGTCAAGGTGCTCATCGTAGCGTAAATATAGCGGGTTATAGATGAGTGGAGGTTGATGGTGCTGGATACCGTCTTTAGGCAGTATGATGTTAGAGGTGAGTACCCTTCTGAGATAAACGAGAATTTTGCTGAAAAACTCGGTAGGGCTACGGCAGATTACCTTGGTAACAGCGGAACCGTAATAGTAGGTTGTGACTTCAGACCCTCAAGCGGTAGATTGAAAGAAGCGTTGATCTCTGGATTGATAAAAGGTGGCGTGAGCGTACTAGATATTTCTACTTGCACTACCGATATGCTGACGTTCGCAACCATCACTTACAAGTCTGATCTATCGATAATGGTTACCGCCTCACACCTCCCCCTTAAATACAACGGCTTCAAGTACGTATCCAAGCAAGGCGTATATCTATCAGAGGCAGAGAGGTCTAAGATAAAGGGCATCCTATCCAAAGGCGAATTTAAAGGGGGAGAAGGCAAGGTAGAGAGGCTCAGCGTCCTCGACAGATACCTCAACTCAATGAAGACGCTTATGAACTGGAGCAGCAGAACCCTATCTGGCACAAAGCTGGTAACCTACCCTATGGGTGGCACAGCCATCTTAACACTACCAAAGCTGCTCGAAGATCTTGGGGCTGAGGTGTATGTGATAAGAGAGGTAGCCGAAGACCCTGAGCCCAAAGACGAGAACACCACCATTCTACGTGAGGAACTCTTGGTTAAGAAAGGGTTACTCGGGTTGATAAACGATGGGGATGGCGATAGGCTTGCTGCAAGAAACCACGATGGAAACTATATAACTGGCGACCAGCTACTCTGCATCTTCGCAAAACTCTACTCAAAGCTAGGTAAGGTAGTGGTTACGATAGACTCATCATCAGCGGTCTTCGAATACGTAGGAGGCGAACTCATAGTCAGCAAAGTGGGCGAAGCCAACTATGTTGTGGACGCGGTAAAGCAGGGAGCCATCTTCGGAGGCGAACCATCAGGGCACTTTGTTGATCTCAGATTCACACCGTCAGGCTCAGGCACACTCTTCGCAGCGATCTTAGCGGAGATCGCTAAGAGAGGTGATCTGGATAAGATGCTCGCTGAAATCCCTAAATTCCACACATATAGGGTAAAGGTTGCGTGTAGAGACAGACTAAGTACCATGAGTAGGGTCGTCGCTGATCTGGAGAGGGAGGGTGTTGAGATTCTATCGAGGATAGATGGGGTAAAGTACAGGGTTGGAGGCGCTACGGTGCTTATCCGCCCATCTAACACCGAGCAAGTGGTTAGAGCAACGGTTGAATCGAAGGATGCTGAAGAGGCTAAAAATATGCTTGGACGAGTTGAAGAGATGCTTAGGAGATTCAGCACCTAAGCTTGGCTGTGCTCAACACCCTTACCACATCGTCTACCGTCAACCGTTCAAATGGGGGTTTTGTTATGTGGGCGGCTGCTACTGCGTTAGCCAAGAACAGCCGTTCCTCGTAGGAGAGGTCAAGTATAGAGCCTAGTATGTAGCCAGCGTTCCAGCAGTCGCCCGCTCCAGTGCTCTTCTGTGGCTTGACGTCAAAGGTTGGCACCATTGTTACCTCACCTTTTATGTTATGTGAGGAGAATTCTGGTGTGTGGAGAAGTATCTCGCCCTCTAATCTTTTGGAGATATATTTCGCCAACTCTGCTCTATCATCGCTGCTGCATCCCAGAACCTTACCGACCCAATATGCCTCATTCTCATTTAGACTTAAAGCACCTACCCCTACTTCACACATCTTCTCACAAAGCGTCTTTAGTTCATCAACTCTACTAGAGGGATCTCCTAGATCGAAGAATAGGAAAGAATCTTCGCAAACTTGTTCTGCTATGTGAAGGAAGAGTTCTGTGCCGAACTTGTTCTGGCACCAGTTAAATAGGCATATGTAGTCTGCACTCTTCAACAGCTCAAGATCCTCTTCATCAAGCTTCTGCGGTGAAAAGTCCTTTAAACCCCCCGGCTCTCCGATCATAACGTTTACCAGCCTACCATCGATCTGCATCTCGATTATGCTCGACGTGGAGAGTTTTGAATCCACTTTTACGTGTGAGAGGTCTACACTGAGTCCTTTGAGAAGGTGTCGTAAGCAGAGGTAACCGAACTCACTCGTTCTGACAATCAGCGAAACTCTTAAGCCTAGGCGTGCTAATGTGTCAGCGAAGTTAGCGGCGTTTCCCCCGAGTGTGTAGTGTTGTGGTATGTTGATTATGTTACCGCCGCCTTG
>CAYQXI010000097.1:0-2777 GCA_964421575.1 uncultured Nitrosopumilales archaeon | reverse complement strand
CCTTACCGATAAAGTGGTAGATTCTGGCTGAGTTCCAGAAGCGCTTACCATCAATACCCTTGCTCTCAAGGTACTTGAGTGTAGTTGATATGTAGCATAGGTGGTTATCGAACCAACCGTATAGAACCTTGCCCTCAGCCTCCTTTAAGGGGATAGGCACACCCCAGCTTATGTCTCTGGTGATATCCCAGTCTTTGAGCCCCGCCTCTATCCACCTTAACACATAATTCTTAACCTCGCTCTGAAGGTTTGTGTTCCCCTCTAGCCAATCTTTTAGCCGCTCAGAAAACAGCGAGAGCTTAAAGAAGTAGTGTAGGCTCCGCTTGGCTACTGGTTTAGAGCCGCATAGTATGCACCTAGGGTTCAGAATCTCACCTGTTTCAAACGTTCTTCCACAGACCTCACAACCATCTGAGTATTGGTCTTCTGCTCCACAGTAGGGGCATCTACCAACAACGTATCTGTCTGGTAGAAACTTCTTGTCCTTCTCACAATAAGGCTGCTCCACTTCTTTGCTGTAGATGTAGCCCTTTTCATAGAGCCTTAGAAAGAAATACTGAGTCAACTTCAGATTCTCTTCTGAAGAGGTTTTGTAGAAGAAGTCGAAGGATATGCCTAGCTTTGTAAAGTCTTCCAGATCCCTCTTATTCCAGTACTCCACGTACTCCCTTGGTGTCTTCCCTTCTTGCTCAGCTTTTATGAGTATGGGTGTTCCGTAGTCGTCTGTGGCGCAGGTAAAGACAACTTCATAGCCCTTCATTCTACAGTATCTTGCGTAGATGTCTGCTGGTAGATAGGTGGAGACCACGTGACCTATGTGGATCTCACCGTTTGCGTATGGTAGTGCGCTGGTGATTACGATCTTTTCGCTGCTCATCCAAACGGCTACCTTTTCTCCACCTACACTTGCCAAGATTCGGCGTATTTTTTCTGTTCTTCTGTCATTTCATCTATCTCTATTCCGAGCGCTTCTATGGTCCTTCTGGCAACTTCTTGATCTATGCTTTGAGGAACATCATATACCCTTGTCTGCATCTTACTATAGTTTTGTGTTAGGTAAATTAGAGAGAGGAGCTGGTTGGAGAATGACATCATCATAACCTCGGGTGGATGCCCCTCTGCTGCAACCAAATTAGCTATCCTTCCGCGCCCGATCAAGTATACTCTCTTACCGCTCTTTAACCTATACTCCTCTGTGTATGGTCTAACCTCAACTATAGAGGAGGCGTTCTCGTTTAGGTATTTGACGTCTATCTCCACATCAAAGTGCCCTCCGTTTGCAAGTATAGCACCATCCTTCATCCTCTCTATATGCTCTCCCCGAATCACACCCGTCTGCCCCGTAACTGTTATGAATATGTCACCAACTTCAGCCGCTTTAGCTATAGGCATAACGGTGTATCCATCCATATGGGCTTCAAGCGCCTTAAGCGGATCTACCTCTGTTACTACGACGTGTGCATCTAGCCCTCGAGCCCTCTTCGCGACCCCTTTACCTACCCACCCGTATCCGCACACCACAACTGTCTTGCCTGCAAGAAGTAGGCTCGTAGCCCTCAGTATCCCATCGATGACACTCTGCCCAGTACCGTATCTGTTGTCGAAAAGGTACTTTGTGTAGGCGTTATTAACCGCTATCACAGGATACTTTAGTAGCCCTTGTTTTTCAAGAGCCTTTAATCTGATTACACCGGTCGTGGTCTCCTCAGTCCCAGCCAGTATGTTAAGTCCACCCATCTTATGGGCTTCTACGTGCGCGTCTGAGCCATCATCCATAATGAACTCTACATTAGATGATAGGACTTGATGTATGCAGTCGAAGTATTCTGAGGGCGTCTCACCACGCCAAGCGAAGACGTTTATGCCTTGAGAGGCTAGGTAGGCTGCTATATCATCTTGTGTTGAAAGCGGGTTAGCAGCAGCAAGATATACTTCGGCGCCGAGCCGCGCAAGCCCCATGACTAAAACTGAGGTCTCCTTTGTTACGTGTAGGCAGACACCTACCCTTCTACCAGCTAAAGGCTTCTTTGGCGCTTCACGCTCAATTATAGCTGTTAAAGTTGGCATATGGTTATAAGCCCATTTATAGGAGAGTTCACCTTTATCTGCTAGAGACGGGTCTGCTATCTTACTCGGCATGTTGTCTCAACCAAGGCTTCGTATGCAAGCTATTTAACTACTATCTAGCAGTTGAGGGCTCCACACCTTATCTAAACGACGATGCGTAAATTTCTTCGCGTTTGCGCCTATGTAGGTTGAGACGATCTGCCCGTTACCCAATAAAATATACTTGTAGGTTACAAGCCCCTCTAACCCCACAGGTCCTCTTGCGTGTATCTTGCTCGTGCTGATGCCTACTTCTGCGCCTAAACCGAATCTGTAGCCATCGCTGAAACGTGTTGAGGCGTTATGTATAACTGTTGACGAATCCACACCCGTTAGGAATCTTAAAGCTGCTGATTTATCCTCTGTTATTATGGAGTCTGTGTGTTTTGAGCCGTATCTATTTATGTAGTCTACCGCCTCCTCCAGCGAGTCTACAACCCTTATCGCAACCTTAAGGTCTAGGTATTCTCGCCCCCAATCTTCTTCAGTCGCTTCTTTAACATCGAACCCCCTCAACACTTCCTTCGCTCTTGGGCAGCATCTCATCTCAACACCAGCCTTCACAAACCGCTCCGCCAACTTAGGTAGGAAGGTTTGTGCAACATCTTTATGCACCAATATGCACTCAACAGCGTTACACACAGCAGGATACTGAACTTTCGCATCAAAAC
>CAYQXI010000096.1:0-12182 GCA_964421575.1 uncultured Nitrosopumilales archaeon | reverse complement strand
ATAAAAGAAGCGAAACCCTTAGAAGATACAAAAGCTGCTAGACTTGCAGCCGAGCTCGTAAACGAGTTTACTAAACAGGCTCTTAAGGTGCTGAAAGACCATCCGGTAAACAAAGAGCGCATAAAGAGAGGGCAGCTACCTGGTAACGCTGTGCTTCTCAGAGACGCTGGGAGCGAACTCCCCTCAGTCAAATCGATTTACGATAGATTCAAGATGCGCTTCGCAGCATTAACAGATATGCCCGTGGAGAGGGGTGTCGCAAAGATCACTGGCATGCATAGCTTTGAGGCAGGCGGGTTAAAGGACTACGCCGCTAAAGCGAAGAAGACTCTAGAGTTGCTCACGAGATACAGTGGTGTCTACGTTCACTTGAAGGGTCCGGATGAACCAGGGCACGATGGTGACGCTTGGGGTAAGAAGAAGGTCATAGAGGATATAGATCAGCACTTCTTCAGCAAGCTGCTTCTCAACATCGACTTAGATCGAGTTGTAGTGGTTATATCTGCTGATCACTCAACACCCTGCACCTTAAGGGCTCACTCAGCTGATCCTGTGCCGCTTCTTATAACTGGTGGTAAAGCTGGTAAAGACGGGCCTTGTAGGTTTACTGAAAAAGATTGTAGGAGAGGGAGTTTAGGGAGTCTAATAGGTAAGGAGGTTCTCGAGAGAGCTTATTCCTTCCTACCCGATAGCCGTTAAGCTGTTTACTGCTTCCTTCCTACTTTGATCTCGATCGTCGAGACGTTCCTAGCGTTCTCGCCCTCACCGACTTGCTCTGTATCTATCACAATGTTCTTGACTTCGTAGGCGTTATTACCTAGCCTCTTTGTTATAATCTCGGCGACATCTACCGCTCTGGATATCACCATTCCCCTAGCCTTAAGAACGACTTCACCTGTTTGTGCAAGCTGGATTAGAGCAGACATAGCATAGCTCATTACTGGCTTCTTTCCTATGAAGATGTGGTTGGGAGGCGAGGTTCTTGCAGGCTTCTTCTCCGCAGGTTGGCTCGCAGCAGCCGCACTCTCAGATGTATTTTTAGACTTGGCGTTTGCTTTAGACATAGCGCATCAGCACAACACTTCCAACCATACTCTATATAAATGTATTTTCACCCCTCCACTAAAGGAGGTCTGCTATCGGTATATCTTGATACTCACCATCTGGAAGTACTCTTCTTATGGATATTGGAAGGGCCTTCGCCTCCAACTCCTTACGCGCTAGAGTCATCGGGTCTTTAATGCTTGGGTCTAAAGGTATGAAGGGTGGAGCGCCTAATGCTAGCTGCAGCGCCCTTGCGCCAATAATCCTCGCCCGCTCAAATCGAGTAAGCCTAGGAGGCCCGATACGCACCTTCTCCTTTTTAGGCTTCGCCTCCTTTTCTTTCTTACTAACCGCTTTACTTGCGGCTACAGCGTCTGACAAATCAGCCACCTAGTGAATTAAGGGAGCACCACTTATGGTAAGAGATAAATCTTACGGGTATCCTTCTTTTACACAGCGCTGGTCACATATGCAGATATCTGCTGCGCGTAAATCGATAAAGATAGAAGTTGCTGGGAAAGGGTGGTGTGAAGGCGAATTCCATAGGCACAAAGCTCCTTTGACAGTCGGGCTTCTTTTACGCAGCCTCCCCTTAAGTGGTCGAGCAGTAAGATACAAGGACGAATTCGTATACTTCACCACAAATATTGTAGCGGGCTTAGAGAAGCCGAGCCAAATGTTCAAAAGAGGTGATATCGCATTCCTCCCTCTAAACGGCTCTATATGCATCTTCCTGAAAGACTGCCAACTGAGCCAACGCATGACCCCGATCGGTCAAGTGACATCTGGGCTAGAGGTTATAGGCACCGCGGCAGCCGGGGACGTAATAACGATCCTCTTAGCACCTTAAGTTGATAAGCAAGCGCCTCCTAACAGCTAGATGTGCAGAGCAAACCCTGGCCTACCCAGATCATAAAGCGCGACGGTAGAGTAGAGGAGTTTAAGCGCGAAAAGATAGTAAACGCCGTCTTAAAGGCTCTTACAGCAACGCAGCAAGGAGATGGCAAGACCGCTGTGAAGATCGCCGATAAGGTCATCTCGAAGCTGAGGGAGCAAGCTGGTAAAAAGATACCTACAGTAGAGGAGGTGCAGGACCTTGTTGAAAAAGCACTTATAGAAGAAGGGTTGGCCGAAACAGCTAAGGCATACATACTGTATAGGAAGAAGAGGGCTGAGATAAGGGCTGCAAAGAGCTTTGTTGGTGTAGTAGACGACCTTAAGCTCTCTGTGAACGCGGTGATCGTGCTTCAAAAGAGGTATCTGAGGCGAGATGATACTGGTAGAATAATAGAAACACCTTCGGAGATGTTTAGGCGTGTGGCACGCTGCATAGCCAAGGTTGAAAAGCGCTACGGAGGAGATGTAGATAGGGCTGAGAAGTCCTTCTACAACCTAATGACCTCGTTATACTTCCTCCCCAATTCGCCCACGCTCATGAATGCTGGAACCCCGATCGGACAGCTCTCAGCGTGCTTCGTACTACCTGTGGAGGATTCGATTAGGGGGATCTTTGATGCCCTAAAGTATATGGCGCTCATACACCAGTCAGGAGGAGGAACAGGCTTCTCGTTCTCTAAACTGAGGCCTAAAGGTGATATAGTTAGATCGACACACGGCGTAGCCTCAGGTCCGGTTTCTTTCATGCGCATATTTGATGCTGCAGCTGAGGTGATTAAGCAAGGCGGAAGAAGGCGAGGTGCCAACATGGGTGTGCTAGACGTCACACACCCAGATATTATGGAGTTCATAGGCTGCAAGAGTGGTGGAAACACGTTAACCAACTTTAACATCTCAGTCGCCGTAACTGATGAGTTCATGAAGAAGGTTGAAGCTGGAGAAGAGTACAGCCTCATCAACCCTAGGACTGGTCAAGAGGTTAAGAAGATCCCTGCGCGAAGCGTCTTCGACTTCATAGTCACTATGGCTTGGTCTACTGGCGACCCGGGTCTACTATTTATAGATAGGATAAATGAAGCTAACCCTACACCTCACGTGGGTAGGTTAGAGGCTACTAACCCGTGTGGTGAGCAGCCCCTCCTACCGTATGAGTCCTGTAATCTAGGCTCGATCAACCTTGCGAAGATGGTTAAGGATGGTAAGATCGATTGGGATAAGCTGAAGGAGACAGCGAGGCTGGCTGTTCAATTCCTTGATAATGTTATAGACGCTAACAAGTTTCCTCTGAAGAAGATTGAGCAGGTTACTAAGTCGAATAGGAAGATCGGTGTGGGTGTTATGGGTTTCGCTGAGATGCTTATACAGCTTGGTGTACCCTACGCTTCAGAGAAGGCTCTGCAGATCGCTCAAGATGTTATGCGCTTCATAACAGAAGTGTGTAGAGAGCGCTCAAGAGAGCTCGGAGAAGAAAGAGGAAGCTTCCCAAACTTCCACGGGAGCATCTGGGAGAAGAAAGGCTACAGCGCTATGCGAAACGCCACAGTCACGACAATAGCCCCAACAGGCTCGATTTCGATCATAGCAGGCTGCTCAAGCGGAATAGAGCCTATCTTCGCTGTCAGCTACATTAGGAATGTGCTCGAGGGGACGAAGCTCCTTGAGGTAAACCACTACTTTGAGGAGGTTGCTAAGAGAGAAGGCTTCTACAGCGAGCAGCTAATGCATAAGATAGCGAAGACAGGAACCCTAAGGGGGCTAGCTGAGGTGCCGGAGCATGTGAAGGAGATCTTCCAGACCGCTTTTGATGTGCCTCCTGAGTGGCACGTTAAGATGCAGGCTGCCTTCCAAAAGTATACTGATAACGCTGTTTCTAAGACTGTGAATCTACCCTTTGAGGCTACGACCGAGGATGTGCGCAAGGTCTATCTGCTAGCCTATAAGCTGGGCTGCAAGGGGATAACCGTCTACAGATATGGTAGTAAAGGTGAGCAGGTGCTCTACCTCGGTGGATTTGAGAGGCCAGATACTAAGGTTTTTGATCAGTATGTCGGAGCGAGTTTAGAGTATGCAGGTGGTTGCCCAACTCCGGTGTGCGGTTTGAGTTAAAAAAATGGATGGTGGGTTAGGGCTACTTCTTCTCCTCAGCTTTCTTTTCTTCGGTCTTCTTAGCAGCCTTCTTCTTCTTTTTCTTAGCCATCTTATGCTTCACAAGTATAATGTATGCCAAATATTTAAAGTTATTTCCATAGATTAGAAGTTTCGGCGAGTGTCCCAAAAATTATTTTGAGTCACTTTCAGTTTCTATGTGGAGGGTAACATCAAGTCTCTGATACTTCTCAACGATCTTCCTCTCGATCTCTGTGGCAACGGCATGCGCCTCTTCGACCGTAAGGTTGTCCTTTAAAACACATCTTATATCAACGTACATCCTTTTGTCGTCGCCATACATCTTTACATCCTCCACCTTCTTGACAAATCTGTTCGCTTTAACGATCTCTTTGATGCTTTCCGCCATATCTTTATCGTCGATTTCATATGCTTTGATGCGCTCCTGCGCAGGCTCTATGTGTACGGTCACAGAGCCTATTCCGCTAACCTCTTCTATTAACCTCCTCTCAACCTCTTCGGCGATCTCGTGCGCCCTATCGGTTGGTAGATTCAGGTCAACTTCTACGTGGAGGGTCAGATGCTGAGCCGAACCGACATCTGTCAAAACAACTTTATGTACACCTCTAACCCCATCCACCTTACCAGCAACGTGATAAATCCGATCAATAAGCGTTGGTTGTTGAGGTGAGGGTTTGAGTTTAACCGAAACCTCGCTCTTGCCTATGGTATCTTGAATCTTCTTCTGCAGATCGCTCGCGATAAGATCTGCTTCTTTGACGCTGAGTTCTTGTGGTATGGTTATGTCAACATCCACAAATATTTTGTCGCCGACTCTACGCATCCTTAGGTTATCAAAATGCTTTATATTTGGGTGGGTCTGTATGCTAGCTTTCACCCTATTAAATATGCTCTTAGGCACAGCATCACTCAGATCAAGGCTTGTGCGGTATACCATCTTTAAGCTCAAGTAGAAGATGAGAACACATAATGTAAGCGCCGCCAGCGTGTCTCCAATGAATATGTTTAATGATGCGCTTGCATAACCAGCTAAGGCAACTAGGGTGGAGGAGAGGTCTGATAAGGCGTGGAAAAGGTCAGCTTTCACCGTTGCACTCTCTTCACCTTTTAAAGAAGTGTGGAGAACAGAGATCCTTAAGCCATCTATGGCTAAGGTGTAAAAGATCGCTAAGAAACCTACTAACTCGGGGGTAACATTATGCTCTCCCTCTGCAAGCCTACTGAAGGCTGACCAGACTATATCGACCCCAAGCGCGGAGAGGAGAAGACCGCCTAAAAAGCCTCCTATAGATTCGATCTTCCCATGACCATAGGTGTGTGTCTCGTCAGGAGGCTTCAGAGACATACGCGTGGCGACAAGCAGTGTTAACGTGGCTATAACATCAAAGAGGGCGTGTAGTGCGTCGGAAATTAGAGCTAGACTATTTGTTAATAGCCCAGCAGCCCCCTCTACTACAACCACTGAGGCTATAGCGGCTAGTGATAGTGTAAGTGCTCTAGTTTTCTTCAACCCCTTTTATGAAGGTGAGCGGAGGCTGGATAAAGGTTTAACCCGCAACTTTTTAAGCGCCTTACCCATCTACCATGCTATGCCCGAAGACTACCGATACGTTGTTAAGGTTGTTGAGTTGGATAAGCCTATGAAGGTCTCCAAGGAGATACAGGATAGCCTTAAAGGTGTTGCAAGCGGGAAGATGCTGGCCAAGATGAAGAGGGAAGCTGTTGACTGCCCAGTTCTAAATAGGCGCGTTCCCTTTCTAGAATGCTTCGCCTGCAAGAATTTTCAACGCAGATTTAAAGGGGAGGTGCAGTGTATCGGCGACCCCCTATGAGCATAATATTATTACTCTGAGGTCTGCGTGTCTTCGAAGAGCGAATTCCATTTTTTGCAGAGATAGTAAGCCAGCCTCCAGAACCCTACGGAAGGCGGCTTCTTCGGGATGTCGAAGATGTTGACCGCATACACATACTGCGTAGCCCTTCTACTAGCATCCCAAGTAGGCACATTCCTCTGTATGAAACCCATAGCTACTAGGTTTCTTAGTATGGTTATGTAGAAGTTCCTTCTGCTGTATCTTAAGGGTCTGCCCTCATAGAGTAGTTCGCCTCTCTGCAGCCTGTCTGCGAATCTGCTGACTTGGCTCTTACTCACTTTACCCTTATTCTCCCTCAGAAACTGGATGAAGAGGTGTGCCGCTGCCTGAGTCTTTTTGTTTGGGAAGATGATCTCTAATGCTGTCTTCGCTGACATTATCTTTTCTTCTGTAAAGGCTAGGCGCATTAGCAACCTATCCCCCGCCCTCAGATATATCCGCTTCGTATCAGAAGATAGACTACTATATGCCGTATGTATTATTGATTAAGCGCTTATATAGCTGCGTGAGAAAGATAGGGGTATGAGTATGGTCCCAGAAGAAGTGGCTTGGGTCCTACCTACTGTACTGCCTTTTATAATCGGTCTCCTTGTTGGTGTCATAATAAAGAGGGCGCTAAAGCTAATTCTAATAGTGATTGTGCTAATCGTGGTTCTGGCGGCCATAGGGTATGTTCAGCTCCCATCTACAGAGGAGCTGATGAAAGCAGCCCTAACCTACCTACCTCTTATTCAAAGAGAAGCTGGTCCTCTGATAAACTTCATACCATACACTTCTATTTCGTTTATAATCGGCTTGCTGATAGGACTCTGGAAAGGCTAGGTGCTGAGGGAGACCTCAACTTCACTTAACCTACTTATCTTCATCTTCAACTCAGATCTGAGCTCGCTCGGCGTCTTAAACCTCCTCACTATCTTACCATCCTCTATCAAAGGTGTGAGTAGCCTGCGCCAAGGTCCCTCTACACTTCGCCACTTGGGCACAACCCTATCTCTGAATGTCCCCTCAAATCTGTAGACCTCTTTGGCGCCCGAGAGGTCTCCGCGCTTCGCCCTCGGCTTGAGGGTGCCCGCTTCTTCAACCTCAACTATCTTCGCGTTGAAGTCTATGATTGGTGCTGCTGTTATTGCTGTGCCCACGCCAAAGCCGTCTACGATGTCCCTCAGTGCCTTAATCTCCTCTTCATCTAAACCACCAGATACGACGATCTTTACCTTTTCGCCACCTCTTAGATCGAGCTCCCACCTAACTTCTTCGATGAGTTTTCTAAAGTTTCCTCGCCTTGAGGTTGGTGTGTCTAACCTTACGCCCCAGAGCCTATCTTTTAGGGTTTCGAGCGCGAGTACCGCTTCTGCCTTCTCATCCCAAAGTGTGTCTATCAACGCTATTCTAGGTGTATCCTCTGAAACCACTTCATCAAAGGCAAGCCAAGCCGCCTTCTGATCGCCAAAGCAGAGTATGAGGGCGTGCGGCATTGTGCCAGCTGGTTTAACCCCTAAGAGCCTAGAGCCGAGGACATTAGATAAGCCATCTAACCCAGCTATGTAGGCTGCTCTCTCCACAGTAGGTGCTAATGCTGGGTGGGTTCTCCTAGTTCCGAAACTTAGGACCATCTTCTCCCCTGCTGCTTGCTTAACTCTAGCCGCTTTTGTTAGTAGGGATGTGTTGGTGCAGATCAAGCCTAGAAGTGGGTTTTCGTATACTGCAAAGTCTTGGTACCTTCCCTCTATTCTTAAGACTGGCTCGTAGATGGTTGAGGTTGGTGCTGATAAGAAGATTTCAGCCTCCTCCATAGCGTAGACATCGATCGGCAGCCCTTCGAGAAGCTTCGCAGCCTCATAGATTCCACCTACTACAGCCCACGGGTCGCTGTAGGGTAGTTTTCTAGCGTAGACCTCCATCACCACCTTCGGGTTCAAACCTTTAGCTTGCAGCGTCTTAACGGCGTTGATGAAGTATATGTCTGTGGTCTCCCCTCTTTTGATCTCCTCCTCCTTAGCCAGCCAGAATGTTCTGTCGGCTAGTTCTCTCCGCTCAGCCATATCTGCCTCATAGGGTTAGGCGTCTAAGATAAAAGTTACTCGTTACCCAAGATGTGTGGTTGAATGAGGTGATGGATCCGTTAAAGAAGATAACTTCACTCGACTTTGAGCTGGTTGCTAAAAGTATCGAGGAGTTCATTACAAGAAGGGTTTCTGAGGCTGGAGCATCTGGTGTGGTCTTGGGTCTAAGCGGTGGATTAGATTCGTCAACAGCAGCGTATCTTGCGGTAAGAGCCTTGGGTAAGGACTCTGTGCTTGGGTTGCTCTTACCTGATTCAAGGATCACACCGCCTGTTGATATTGAGGACGCATGGGCTGTGGCTAATGCCCTTGGTATCGAGACCATCTACATAGATATCTCAAGTATCCACCGTGCTTACATAGAGTATCTGAAGCCGCATAGGCTTGCTGAAGGTAATCTTAGGGCTAGGATAAGGATGTGCATACTCTACTACTACGCTAACCTACTGAATAGGCTTGTGCTTGGAACAGGTGATAGAAGCGAGACACTCATAGGCTACTTTACAAAATATGGTGATGGTGGGGTTGATATTCAGCCACTAGCCGGCCTCTACAAGACCCAAGTTAGGGCTCTGGCAGCGTATCTGGGCGTGCCTAAGCAGATAGTCGCTAAGAAGAGTAGCCCTAGGCTCTGGGCTGGTCAAGAGGCTGAAGATGAGTTGGGTTTATCATATGAAGATATTGATAGGATACTCTACTCTGTGTTTGATCTGAAGATGGGGGTTGAGGAGGTCTCCCGAAGCCTCGGTTTACCACTGGATAAGGTGCTTTCCATATTGAATAGGCACCGGGTGACGGAGCATAAGCGACAGCCGCCTCCCTCACCTACACTACCAATTTAACCAGAGCCTTTAAGATGTATGCGAGTAGGTCTCCGAAGACTACTGTGACCACGTAACCAGCCGCCATAAAAGCTAGTAGCGGTATGCCGGGTGTGACCCAGACACCTTCTTTGGTTGTGAATTCTTCATATGCGCGGAGCAGAGAGAAGTCGAATCTTCTTTTACCTTCTTCTTCCTTCTCCATCTGAAAGTAGAATGGTCCAGCTCTGCCCTTCGCTTTAAAGCCGAGCAAGCAAGCTAAGGCTTTCTTATGGAGAGGTTCGTGCTCTAAGCCTTCGAATATCTTCTCCCCTCTAAGTATGCGGATTAGATTGCTTATACCGTAGTAGATAGCGAGCGAGAGTGTTAGGATTGCTGAGTTCACGAGCACTATAAGTGGTGTGAAGGGGTGTAGGATGAGGTTCCTGTGGAAGAGGGGGGCAAGTAGAGCACAAACTAAAAGAGCTTTAGCATCTGCACCACCGTAAAAGCCTAAGTAGTAAAGCGCAAACCCCACACCAGCCGCAAGCACAGTTGAGATAAGGTAGAAGAGGAGGTTGGGGCTGTAGCCTAAGAAGAGTTCTGTTGCTGTTAGGGCTAGACCTAGTGCGCCGAAGATCCACCAGAGTTTATCGTCGATCTCTCTGCTCTTTAGATCAAAGTAGGCTGATATGATGAACATAGCTCCGCAGAGTGTGAGCCTTATTTCAAGCAGCACCTAAAGGCACCACCTTACTATGCTTCAAAACTGAGTATTTTAAGGATGTGTATGCATCACCTCTATAGCGCCCAGACGTTAAGGGGGAAGTAGAGTAGAAAGGATGCCACGGTCCAACCAAAGAAGGCTGCTAGTACCACCTCTTTAACCAACTTATCCACGTTTAGCATCGAGATTGTTAGGGGTAGGCCCAACGCTAGGGCTGGGAGCGTGTTTATGAAGTAGAAGGGGTATTCAATCCTATTGAAGACTAGGGACATTCCGATTAGAGGGAGGTAGGTGCCGATTATCCATAAGAGTGTTAAAGCCAGTCCCTCATTCAGCCTCTTCCTCGCTACGAGATAGATTGATAGTGGTGTGACGAGCCAGATAGAGTACCAGAGCGGTAGGTTGGTGACTCCACGCCAGTTTATCGGATAAACCCTCTCGATCCTTGAGCCAGCATACACTCCATCGGTGTAATAGGTTATGTTCTTTACAACTTCAGCCCTATAGTATATCATCTCCCTCTGCTGAGTGGGTATGAACCAGTTCCACGGGTAGTTTTCCGGCCCCACATTCGAGCCACTAATGGTTAGACCGGAGTGGTAGGTGAATATGTAGCGCCAATGCTCAAACACGTTTTTAATATATTCAGGTACTTTAACCCAAGTCGTGGTTGTTGATATAACGGAGCCGTCTGGTGCCACGACCACTACTACTTGGTTTACGAGCCTCTCTGATGTCGACAGCCCGTAGGCTGAGATGTAGATCTGCATAGGTATGGCTACGGTTGCAAGCAGCACACCGGTGAACTTCAGCGCCTTAAACACACCTTGAGTTGATAGGCGCCTTGTTGTTACTAGGTGTAGGAGGATAAGTGTGAAGAGTAGGAATAGGCTGGTCTCTTTGCTGAGGATAGATAAGCCCATGGAGATGGCTGTTAAAACGATTCTGCGCTCAAGGTAGTATTTGAAGGCTAGTATGGCGAAGAAGAGTGCGGGTATTTCAAGTAAGAAGAGGCTTGAGTGAGTGAAGAACAGGTGGTCGAAGCCTAGGTAAGCCGCTGCTAGAAGCGCCATGCGCTCGGGAAGGTATCTGCGGGCTAAGTGGTAGAAGGTGTAGAGGGTTAATGCACCAAACAACACGATTATGATTCTCCAGCCAAAAGCGTTGTCTCCGAAGATCAACATACCTAATGCGCCCCAAGCCTTTCCAAGGAAGGGGTGCTCTATGTTACTAGCTACACCTTTGAGTAGGTCTCTTGCAGCTTGGGTGTAGTAGGCTTCGTCAAAGACTGGTGCATTAGGTTGGGTGATTAGGAGGAGGTGAATAGCAAGCCAGATCAGAATCAGCTCCCTAATGGTGATAGAGGTTATCGCTTTAGAGAGTTGACTCATCGCTTCTTTAGATGAAGAGTAGTCTTATATAGCAATTTAGCGAAGATGTGAAGGGTTAGCGTTGTCCGATCTCTCTATAGATACGACGAAGGTTTCAGAGAAGGGGCAGATAGTTATACCCAAAGAGGTTAGAGATAAGCTTGGGTTAAAGGCTGGGAGTAAGTTGATCATCATCGCCACAAGCGACCTAATGATTATGCAGAAGGCTGAGCTGGTCGGTGAAAGGATGCGGGCTTGGGAGATCGTGAATAAAGCTAGGCTTTTGGCCGAGAAGCTCGGTCTCCGCAAACTAGGTCTATGAATAGGGGGTAACCAATCTTAACCGCTAAGTAAACTAATATTGTTTTGCTCTAATAAATCGGCAGATCAAAAGAGAGAGTAACTGACCTAATATGGGTAGAGTAAAGGCGATCTTAGGTATATGGTTAATAGGATACGCCATCGGTTTCATAGCATACTTAGCGTTCCCAGCACTCGCAGACGCCTTAGCCGCTCTCATTCCGTTTCTGATGAGCATAGACCCTAGACTAATTGGAGCGACCATAACGGGGTTGGCGACATCGCTGATCACGGTAGCGGCTGTAGCGGCTTGGGCTAAGCTGACCAAACCCAAATACTAACACTAACATCTTAGGCGCCCACTATTTATACCACCTCATCCACACTATTTTATAGGTTGAAGCTCTACTTCATAGTCGGCCACGAATTCGGCGAAAAGGTCGTAGGTAATCTTGTCAACCTACCGACCTTCTGCAAATCATGCGGTCTTGTCTGCGGATACTGTAGAATTGGCTACGGCTCACACGTTCAAGATATCGTTGGGCTCCACCCCATTCCCCCTAACCTACCACCTTTCCTAGACAACCCAAGCAGATATCTACCTAACTCGCCCCCAAAGGCGGACGTAGTTATCCCGATAGGTATCCACCCAGACATATTGGCTGAAATACCTTCAGTCGTATCCAAATGTGAAGCTAAGGCCGTTATCGTACCTATTGAGAACAGGGTTTGGTGCCCCCCAGCCCTGAGGGCTAGGTTGCTGGATGATCTTAACGCGCTTGGTGTAGAATCCGCCTTCCCCAAACCCTTCTGCGCACTTGAGGAGAGCGGAAGCAAGATTATCGACGAATTCCTACGCAGATACTCTATCGGCAGACCTAAGCTTGAGATGGAACTCGAAGGCTACTTGATCAAGAATGTTGTGGTTAAGAGGAGTGCACCCTGTGGAGATACGTGGTATGTGGCTCAGAAACTCAGAT
>CAYQXI010000095.1:0-3037 GCA_964421575.1 uncultured Nitrosopumilales archaeon | reverse complement strand
ACCATAAGTGATCACCTTCTCAATATCACCAGTCTTACTTGGGCCGCCGATCAAACTCATATAAGATGGTATAACATACTGCGCATAACGCCAAGTAACCTCAGCAACCTTAAAAGCATCTGCCAAGGTCGGCACAAGCTTTTCTATACCGACCAAGACGATATGCTTCTCAGGAAGACCTGTAACGAGGCGAGCATTCCCCTCATTCTCCAACACAAAGACCGCACCGGTATCAGCAGCCACAATATTCGCACCACTTATCCCAACTTGAGCGCTTGTATACATATTCCTCAAAAACCTCCTCGCAGCCCTCACCTCCTCCTGAATCTCAGCCGGGATGCTCTCTTTCATAACCCTAGAGAAGAGCTTCGCCACCTCCTCCCTCGGCACATGAATAGCTGGGCTCAGTATGTGCATCGGCTCATCGTTTAGCAACTGGATTATGAATTCTCCCAAGTCCGTCTCCCAGACCTCATTTCCTAAAGATTGTAGATGCTGGCGTAAACCGATCTCCTCTGATGTAAGGCTCTTTGACTTCACCACCACCTTCCCATTTCCCACCAAGTCGCCCACAATCTTCCTTGCATCTGCTGCTGTTTTCGCGAAGTATGCTTGACCCTTGTTGCTGACTATGTTATCCATCGCTTCTTTTAAGAGCTCTTCCCAACGCTCAACGGAACGCTCCTTGATACTCCTAACCTCCTTCGCCAACTCCACAGTATGCGGATACTTGGTCAGAGCTTTAGTGACATTACTGCGGTAAGATGCTGTTGCCCGCTCTATAGCCAACGCGATATTTTCGTTCTGAAAAGCATTCATAAGCCTATGGTAATATTCGTCAAAAACAGCCTTCATGAGTCCATACACCTACCAAGGAAGTCCACATAATCCATAATACGTAAACCAGAAGACAGAGAAGCATTCCTCAGATTTGCGTGGCAGAAAGGACAAAGGGTCAAAGCGATGTTTGCGCCACTCTCCTTCAGCTCCTTTACACGTCTCTGAGCTATACCTTCAGACAGCATAGGCAGAAAGGTCTCTATAGGCGCCCCGCAGCAAGTAGTCCACCTCTTGTTCGCAAAGGGCACCTCCCTTAACTCCAAACCCCTAACTAAGCTTAGTATCGCTCTAGGCTCCTCCACCATATTCATGCTTCTTGCCAGATGACAAGGATCATGTATCGTAACCGCAGTAGGCTCCTTGACCGCCAGCCTCAGATTCGAAGCATACTTCGCAAGCAGCTCAAGGTAATGTATAATTTCGAAATCAAACCCCTCCACAAATGAAGGGTAAACCGACCTCAACATCTCTAAAGAATGTGGTGAAATCGTGATTATGGTCTTAACACCCCGTTCCTTAAAACTCTTCGACACCTTCTTCGCGTGTTCAGCAAACTCCTCAAAAAAACCAAATTCGTAAAGCAGAGTCCCAGGATACAATTCATCATTTAGAAAAGCGACGTCACTCTTTACCTTACGTAACAGAAGAAGGTGTTTACGCACCAACTCATTATAATACTCACTATCTTTTGCACTCAAAGATGCAAACATGCTCACAACATCGAGACCAAAGCTTTTTAATCTAAGTGTGAGGTTTAGTAGCTTACTATCAACCAATCCACTCTTCTTCAACCTATCGACTAGAGGGAGAAAATAAGGGACGAGTTGATATTCGCAGCCAGAATATAGTACCAAGCTACCTTTGCCTTGCTCTAACCCTCTAGCCCAAGCCGATAATTTATCCTTAGAAACACCCACAGGGTTTCCACTCTTCTTCATATTCTCAACTAGTGCCAGCATTATCTGAACGAGCGGTGTAGTCCCTTCTTCCCACATTAATTCACTCATCCCCCATAACCCATCTTAAGAACCTTTCTTTTTCGGCAATTTTTGCGACACACCACCAAACCCGTAAGCATAAATGGTACTCAAAGAAGCCACTTACTCTAACCCACCTCACCTCTAGAACATATGCCTCCCAACCCCTTATCCACAATCTTCCAACGAGTGGACCGGGGGGGATTTGAACCCCCGACCTCCCGCGTGCCTCGTGAAAGGGCTTGAGAGGATTGAGGCCACTACTGAAGTCTTGGCCGCCTTTAAACAATGGTTGGCGGATAAAGAGTATAGTCCGAGAACACAGATCGACTACCCTCAACGTCTTCGCCATCTTGTTAAGCTAACGGGTGGAGGCATTAATGAGATCAAAGGTTTCCTCAAAAAACTCAAAGAGGAGCAGCGGTTCAGCACATTCTCTACTTACCTTAAGGCTGTTATAGCGTACAGCCGATTTCGTAACCTACCTAACCCTCTATCAGATCTTAAGTTTCCTCATTACTTTGAGCCGAAGCGTATCGTTGAAACAGAGGAGCTGCGGCGATTCTACTACTCTATTAAGTCGGCGAAGATGCGGGCCTTCTTTTTAGTGACGGCTACATCGGGGCTGCGGAGAGGTGAGGTGTTGAGCCTAACCTTTAATGATGTTGATTTCGCGAATCGGATGCTCATACCTCGATGCCACAGGGGGAGAACGAAGAGGTCGTGGTTCAGCTTCTATAACGATGAGGCTGAGGAAGCCCTGAAGGAGTGGTTAAAGGAGAGGGAGAGAGATGGGCGTAGTAATCAGAGCAGCAAACTCTTCCCCTGGGATCTAGCGGATTTCAAAAGGGAGTGGGCTCAGGTAAGGAGGGAATCCAACACCAGATTAAGGCCGAAGGATCTACGGGACTGGTTCAGCCAAGAGATGGGTGAGAGAGGTGTACCAGACCGCTACATAGATGCCTTACAAGGGCGTGTACCCCAATCCATCTTAGCCAGGCATTACAGCGACTACTCGCCGAAGCGGCTGAAAGCCATCTACGACCAAGCCAACCTCAAAATCCTAACCTAAGAGGGCCTCGGAGCCAGAGATGGGCCCAACCCCGAGGTCCTCCCACCACCTTTTTTGAGGCATCTTATGCTGCTGATTCTTGATATTTAAGTTTGCTTTCGGTTTGATATCTGTTTGTATCTTCAGTTTAGAATCTTATCTGGAACCA
>CAYQXI010000094.1:0-1728 GCA_964421575.1 uncultured Nitrosopumilales archaeon | reverse complement strand
GAAGGAGATTGATGTTCAGCATCCTGCTGCTAAGATGTTGGTTGAGGTTGCTAAGGCGACTGATAACGAGGTCGGTGATGGTACAACCTCTGCTGTGGTGTTAGCTGGTGCGCTTCTTGAGAAGGCTGAAGAACTCATAGCGAGAGATGTACACCCAACGCTTATCGTAGACGGATACAGAAAGGCTGCGGCAAAGGCGCTTGAAGTCCTTCAAAACATCAGCATAAAGATATCACCAGAAGACAAAGAATGGCTTATTAAAGTAGCTAAAACAAGTATGCAGAGCAAACTGGTCTCAAAGGAGGCTATCGATCTAGCTAACCTAGTGGTCGAAGCAGTCCTCGCGGTGGCTGAGAAGACACCCAAAGGCTACAAGGTTGATGCTGATAACATCAAGGTGGACAAGAAGCCAGGTGGCTCACTTAAAGACACCAGATTAATCAAAGGGATTGTCTTGGATAAGGAGGTCGTTCACGCTGGGATGCCTAAGCGCGTCGAGAACGCGAAGATAGCGCTCATAAACGCACCCTTTGAGATAGAGAAGACCGAGTTTGACGCAAAACTGAACATCACAGACCCCACTATGATGAAGAAGTTCTTGGACGAAGAGAATGCGCTGCTCAAGAGCATGGTGGACAAAGTCGTAGCCACAGGTGCTAATGTGGTTATCTGCCAGAAGGGTATCGATGACGTTGCCCAGCACTACCTCGCAAAGGCTGGCGTGCTCGCTGTAAGGCGTGTGAAGGAGAGCGACATGACGAAACTTGCTAAGGCTACTGGGGGCAGAGTTGTGACTAACTTCGACGACTTAACGCCTAACGACTTAGGTTATGCTGAGCTCGTCGAGGAGAGGAAGGTCGAGGAGGATAAGTGGGTCTTCGTAGAGGGCTGCAAGAACCCCAAGGCTGTCAGCATCCTAATCAGGGGCGGCTCACAGAGGGTCGTGGATGAGGCTGAGAGGAGCATACACGACGCAATCATGGTAACTAAAGATGTACTGGAGAAACCGGCGGTGGTAGTAGGAGGTGGTGCGACTGAAGTTGAAGTTGCACACCAAGTCCTTAAGTGGGCTGAAACGCTCTCTGGTAGGGAGCAGCTGGCAGCACAGAAGTTCGCAGAAGCCTTAGAGAGCCTAGCGATAACATTAGCGGAAAACGCTGGCATGGATCCGATAGATGTGCAGGTTGAGCTAAGGGCTAAGCACGCAGAGGGGCAGAAGTGGTTCGGCGTTGACGTTAAAGAGGGGAAGTTGGCAGATATGTATAGCAAGGAGGTCTTCGACCCGCTGGTAGTGAAGGAGCAGATAATAAAGGCAGCCACCGATGCAGCAAGCATGATATTGCGTGTTGACGACGTTATCGCTGCTAGTAGGATGAAGGAAACTAAACCATCTAAGCCAGGTGAAGAAGGAGGCGGTGGTGGAGAAGAGTAGGGGGAGGTGATGAGTATGGCGGCTGGTCAACCCATACTCATACTGAAAGAGGGCAGCAGCGAAACCAAGGGCAGAGAGGCTCAGCGAAACAACATCTTGGCTGCTAAGCTGATCGCTGAGATCGTTAAGAGCTCGCTTGGTCCACGTGGTATGGATAAGATGCTCGTAGACTCACTAGGAGACGTCACGATTACCAACGATGGTGCGACTATACTAAAGGAGATTGATGTTCAGCATCCTGCTGCTAAGATGTTGGTTGAGGTTGCTAAGGCGACTGATAACGAGGTCGGTGATGG
>CAYQXI010000093.1:0-9749 GCA_964421575.1 uncultured Nitrosopumilales archaeon | reverse complement strand
GAGAGCGTGAAGCAGCTTGTAGACCATCTGCTTGTAGATGAGGAAGCAACCTCTACGAGTGAGATCGTGCTCTCTATACTCGAGGCGAAGCATATGAAGATACCTCAGAAGGTTGCTGAGGTTTTCTTGCTTGGTCTGATGACAGATACCGCTGGGTTAAGCTTAGCTGAGTGTAGAACGCTGGAGAATGTTGTCAAACTTTGCAAATGCGGCGCTACTATCAGCAAGGCTAGGCAGATGCTTCGAGTGAAGAGAGATGTTTCTGAGAAGATAGCGAGACTAAAGGCTGCACAGCGCCTTAAGATCTATAGGCTTGAGGACTGGATCATAGCACTGACACACGTAGGCTCTTACCAAGCCTCGGCAGCAAGGGCTTTAATCGACCTAGGTGCAGATGTAGCTGTAGCGCTGGGTGAAGTCGATGATGAAGTAAGGGGGAGCCTTAGAGCGACCCAAGAGTTTTGTGAGAAGAGTGGGATACACCTCGGGGTAGATGTTGCTGAGAAGGTTGGTGCTGCACTACAAGGCGCAGGCGGAGGGCACGCTGGTGCGGCATCATTCACAGCCAGAAGGCCCTTGCAAGAAGCTGCGGATAGGGTCTTGCTCACCTTAGCCAAGAGGGTTGATGCGACACTGCAGGAGATAACTTAGTTTAGATAATGATTTAATATAGCTGGTTTTGCAGCACGATATGCGCCTTGCCAAAGATCATTGAGATAAAAGGGTTCACATTCTACTACTCAGGCTCAACAAAGCCAGCGCTAAAAGACATAGAGTTGAGTATAGAGGAAGGGGAGATAGTCATCATCGCAGGGCCGAGCGGGTGCGGTAAATCAACACTGCTGAGAAGCATAAACGGACTCATACCACACATGTACAGCGGCACATACATAGGCGAAGTCTACGTCAACAATCTAAAGGTGAGCGAACACCCAATCTCAGAGATAGCGAAACACGTGGGCTACGTCTTCCAGAACCCTGAGAACCAGATCTTCATGTTTTCGGTTGAGAGGGATGTAGCCTTCGGCTTAGAGAACCTAGGTCTACCTAGAGAGGAGATCAGAAGAAGAGTCGACTGGGCTATCGATCTACTCGGCATAAGAGAGATTGCTCATAGAGCGCCACACGAGATCTCAGATGGTCAGAAGCAGAGGGTTGCGATAGCGGGTGTGTTGGCTATGAAACCTAGGCTGCTGATACTTGATGAACCAACCTCTCTACTCGACCCTGTTGCCGCGCTAGATCTTATAAACACGGTCAAGCATCTACACGACACACTGAACCTTACTGTAATTATCGTGGAGCATAGGCTTGATCTCTTAGTTTCGATAGCTGATAGGCTCGTGGTTATGGATGAGGGTAAAATAATCTATAATGGTAAACCGAGGGAGGTGCTGGGTGACGAGAAACTCGTAACGATAGGTGTTGGTGTGCCTTCCATTGTAAGGTTGCAGCACCTCATAAAGGACGTATGCAACTTTAAGACACTCTCTCTAACACCCGCTGAGTTTGTGGGGCAGATAATTGAGGTCTTAAAATGATCGAGTTCATCAACGTCTCCTACATACACCCAACAGGCGTAAAGGCGCTAGATGACGTCACCATCCAGTTTAGGCAAGGCGAAGTAGTAGCCATAGTTGGTGCAAATGGTGCTGGTAAGACCACTCTGGTTAAGCATATGAATGGGCTTCTTAAACCAACTAAGGGCACGGTCAAGGTCTTCGGCTACGACACAACCCAGCAGACAGTAGCATCACTCTCAAGGAGGGTTGGGATAGTCTTCCAGAACGCAGACCACCAACTCTTCTCGGATACGGTTGAGCATGAAGTAGAGTTCGGGTTAAGGAACTTCGGCTTCAGCGAAGACGTCGTGAAGCAGAGAGTTGAGTGGGCACTGACCTTCTTCGGGCTCAAGGAGTATGCGAACACTTCACCTATGATGTTAAGCGGAGGTGAAAAGAAGAGGCTCTGCTTGGCTGCTGTATTAGCTTGGGACCCAGATGTGCTCGTGCTCGATGAACCCACTGTGGGTCAAGATCTCCTCCATAAAGAGAAGCTGGAGCAGATAATCCGCCTATTATTAACACAGGGCAAGACCGTGATCTTGGTTTCACACGATATAGAGTTCCTCTGGCCTATGCAGCCGAGAACGGTCGTTATGAATAGGGGTAAGATCGTGGCTGACGGCCCTGCGAGCGAAGTCTTCACCGATGATTCGATCTTATCCTCATCTAGGCTGATAAAGCCTCAGTTGGTTGAGCTTTCGCAGCGCCTCAAACTAGATAGTAGGGAGGTCTTTGACAACATATTCACGGCGAAGCGCTGGATCTTAAGTAGAGTTAGGTGTTCGTGATGTATTGGCTAGCAAACGCCTTTATATTTCGGAGGAGATATTCACCGATACACGTATTAGATCCACGCATAAAGCTCCTTCTCTCAATCGAACTATTTACGCTCTCGCTGATCAGCTCAACCGTAATACACATAGGCATAACCTTAGCGGTCATCTTCGCTGTAGCCGCTTTAGCCAAGATCTTAGAGCGGATGTATCGCACCCTACTATTCTCAGCAGCCTTCTCCATACTCATCTTCGTAATAAACTTCTTGGTAGGCTACTCAATCATAACATCCTTCGTCCTAGCAGTTAGGTTCGTAGCCATAGTAGGCTCAACCTCACTCTTCTTCCTAACAACCTCACCAGATGAGCTCGAGTACGTGATGAAGTGGTTCAGACTACCGCAAGATGTGGTCTTCGCCTTCGTCACAGCGGTTAGATTCGTACCCGTCCTCATGTTAGATGCTATCCAGATCATGGATGCGCAGAAGTCTAGGGGGCTGGAGCTCGAGAAAGGGAACTTCGTCAACCGAATCAAGAAGCTCGCACCCATACTCATACCACTAGTAGTAACCGCTGTGATAAGAAGCAGCGAGTTAGCAGAAGCCATGGAGGCAAGAGCATACGGCGCGGTCAAGAAACCAACCTCACTATACACCCTAACCCTAAAGAGGAGAGACAAGGTCGTTGGAATACTGAGCGTAGCATTCTTCGCGGCGCTTTTGATCTACTTCTTCACAGGCTAAGAGGTCAGCGTCAGCAAAAACGTCCTTCACGCTGGATTAAGAAGAAAAACTCCTTAGATTGTATTTCGGCGCCTTTGTGATAATTAGACTTAAGCTTCGTTCAGCATCTTTACAAACTGCTCTTTTGACAACTTTGCATCCTTAGCTATCTTTAGAAGTAAACCTCTACCGATCTTCTCTCCAGCGTGAACAGGCACGACTGTAACTCTGCCATCTTCGTGCTTTAGGACATAGTGGCTTCCTCGCCTTCTAACGATTCTGAAACCTAAGAGCCTTAATAACCTTCCTAGCTGGAACAGGTCCAAAACTCAACAGGGACCTCTATGAACTGTAAACCGACGAGCTCAACACCTTGCCTAGGCTTAACGCCTTCAGCCTCTAGATAAGCTCCAATAGCCTCCCTAATACGCTTCACCAACTCATCAAGGGTCTTGGCTTGTGTGTGGCAGCCTGATAACTCAGGAACCGAAGCAACGTAATATCCGTCTTCATCACTTTCAACGATCACAGCGAACTTCAACCAGACACCCCGGAAGAAGATGCTTAGATCTATGAGTAAAACATTTCTCCGAAATTTTTGGTTCGTGTGATAATGAGAAGACTTCGTCACTTGTTGTTAGGTCACATTTAAATTAATCTTGGAGAAAACTTTTTTAGATTGCGTGTTGTGGCGCATCCCGTGTGATTCTTGGCTACCGCTGTAGGTGGAGAAGTAAAGAGTAGCATGATAGGCCTTCTTACCCTTATCACACAGACCGTATCCCAGATCTCAGAGGAAGAGATAGGTAGGTTTGTGGAGAAGATAATGGAGCATAGGCAGAGCAAGATACTAGTCATGGGCGCTGGGCGAAGCGGGATGGTAGGCAGAGCCTTCGCACTCCGTCTTCTACACCTAGGATACCAAGTTTACATACTGGGAGACACACTCGTGCCATCAATAGGTTTACGAGACCTCGTAATAGCCATCTCAGGCTCAGGCGCAACCAAGCTCGTAGTCACAGCAGCAGAAGCAGCTAAAGCGGTCGGCGCAGAGATCGCCGCGGTAACATCCTTTCCAGACTCTCCGTTAGCAAAGCTGGCAGACCTAAAGGTCATAATTAAGGGTAGGGTTATGAGTGAGAAGGAGAGGCGAGAAGACTACTTCGCAAGGCAGATACTTGGTCTACACGAGCCGCTAGCCCCATTAGGAACATTATTTGAGGATGCGTGTATGGTGTTTTTTGACGCTGTCGTAGCTGTGCTCCTTGAAAAGCATAAACTCAGCGAGGAAGAGATGAAAAAGAAGCACGCAAACATAGAGTAGATAGAAGGTAAATGGTGAAAACATCTATAAATAGTAGTGGTAATAGGCTGATGATTGGGTTAGAAGAAGGTGGTGGGCGATGCCTAGATTCAAGACAACAGCAGAAGTCCTAAAGATCATAGGCAATAAGAACCAGATTCGAAAGGCTTAGCCGATCTTCGGCAAGCCCGAATGATTTTGGTGTTATTGCCCACGTAGACCACGGTAAAACCACGATGAGCGATAGCCTACTCGCTGCCTGTGGGCTCCTAAGCCCTTCCGTGGCGGGTCAAGCACTCGCGCTCGACTACATGGATCTTGAGCAGCAGAGGCAGATGACGATCAAAGCGGCCAACGTAACCCTATACTACGAATACAACAACACCCCCTACGTGCTTAACATGATCGACACACCGGGGCACATAGACTTCACAGGCAAGGTTACGAGGAGCCTAAGGGCTATCGACGGCGCGGTAGTTGTCGTAGATGCGGTTGAGGGTGTTATGACTCAGACCGAAACCGTCACCAGACAGGCGCTTGAGGAGAGGGTTAGGCCTGTACTCTACATAAATAAGATAGACCGCTTAGTCAAGGAGCTGAGGCTTACACCTGAGCGGATGCAGCAGTGGCTTGCTGGGATAGTGAGTGACTTTAACCACCTCATATCCATCTATGCTGAACCTGAGTATAAGGAGAAGTGGAAGGTGAGCATCCAAGATAATAGTGTAGCCTTCGGCTCAGCAAAAGACAGATGGGGCTTCAATCTGGAGATAGCGCAGAAGAAAGGCGTGAGGTTTAGCGACATCTACGAGGCCTACACAAAAGGGGCAGCCTCTCAGCTAGCGGAGAATTACCCCCTACACGAAGCCATATTGAGCATGGTGATAAAGCACCACCCACCACCTCACGTAGCGCAGAAGTATCGTATCCCAAGAATATGGAGGGGCGACCTAGACTCAGAGGTTGGGAAGGCGCTCCTAAACTGCGATGAAAACGGGCCAACAGTTATGATGGTTACAAATGTTGTAGTAGATCCTCAAGCTGGTGTGGTGGCGACTGGAAGACTCTTCTCCGGCACCGTTAGAGATGGCGACAAAGTGTATCTTATAGGCGCTAAGAGGGAGGAGAGGATTCAATCAGTCACCATGTTCATGGGTCCGTATAGGGAGATCGTAGGGGAGTTAAGTGCTGGGAACATACCGGCACTCCTTGGGCTTGAGCACGCTAGGGCTGGTGAAACGCTATCTTCAATAAAAGACATCGTCCCCTTCGAATCCATCAAGTATGTTTCTGAGCCTGTGGTAACGGTAGCTGTAGAACCTAAGCATCCGAAGGATCTCCCCAAGCTCGTTGAAGCACTCCATAGACTCAGCATAGAGGATCCTAACCTTGTGGTGAAGATAAACGAGGAGACCGGTGAGATGCTTATGTCTGGTATGGGTGTGCTGCACCTTGAGATAGCTACCACACTACTTCAGGAGCAGGGATTAGAGATCATAACGTCAAAACCCCTTATCAACTACAGAGAAACGATACGGAGGCCTGCAGGCCCTGTTATGGCTAAGTCACCCAACAAGCACAACAAGATCTACATAAGAGTAGCGCCTCTCACAGAGGAGGAGATCGAGCTGATAAGGACCGGGAGGATAAACGAGAACATGGATAGGAAGGAGATTGCAAAGATCCTTAGAGAAAAAGGCTGGGATGCTGAAGAAGCCAGAAGCGTGGTCGCTGTAGACGAGCGCGGTAACCTCCTACTCGACATGACTAAGGGTGTGCAGTTCCTCCAAGAGTCTCTAGACTCGATCAGAGCCGGGTTTGTAGATGTGATGATCACTGGCGCACTCGCCCACGAATATACAAGAGGCGTCAAGGTCATTCTCCACCACTTTGTACCACACGAAGACCCTGCGCACAGAACCTACGCCCAGCTTATGCCGGCCACCAGAAGGGCGATCTTAGGTGCGATCCTCTCAGCAGACCCGGTTCTACTCGAGCCTATGCTTGGTATAGAGGTTAAGTGCCCCGTAGACATGATCGGTACGGTGGCGAGCGTCATATCCTCTAAGCGCGGTAAGACCTTGAATATTGTGCAAAAGGAGACGATGGCGATAATAGAAGGTGAGATACCAGCCGCTGAGACCTTCGACCTATCAGAGGTTATGCGAGGAGCAACCGCTGGAAAAGCCATCTGGAACACACACTTCAAATGCTGGTCTCCGGTCCCAAGCTCCATGATGATGAATGTGATAAGGGAGATCAGGAAGAGGAAAGGGCTGCCTGAAGAGCCGCCTAGAGCAGAGGAGTTCATAGACAAAGAGCAGAACGCAACCTATCAGCCCAACGCCTCGAGCAGACCCCTAACCACACCACTTTTAATGCGTTCTGAAGCAGAGCGCTTAAACTCAGCGAGCTTAGTTTGATCGAAGCCGCTGCGAGCGTACTCTTCAGCCTGCAGCGCCATCTCGAGTGCATCGACCTCACGCACAAGCCTAGCTTCGCTGCTCTCACCCTTAACCCACTCTCGCCAGGCTTCGAGGTAGAGGGGCTGAATCTGATCCGGTAGATCCTTTAGGATGCGCAGCATAGCCTCCTCTTCCAGAGAAGATTTATCCAAACCTTCGTTCGCTTGCTCAGGTGTGAGGTCTCCAATATAGGATTCTGCTAGGTCGTGTATAAGTGCTATCCTAACAGCTTTAAGTGTATCTAGCTTGAGTATGTCGCTTAAAATCATCGCTGCTAAGCCGACTCTAAAGCTGTGGTCAGCTACAGATTCAGCGTCCTCAACACCCGCTTTGGTCACCCAGCCGGTGCGGGGTATCTGCTTCAGCCTACCGGCTGCCGAAATAACCTTTAAGATCCCTCTCAAAGGTCTCGCCTAAATTCTCTAGCTGATGTATCCAAGATCCTTCTCTGATTGTGTCTCTGTGGCCTTCTTCATCGACTCAAGTATACTTCTTAGAACCTCACCCTGCTTAGCCCGCTCCTCAAGCGGCGTGAGGTCGATATCAAGCTTTATCACCTTCTTGAGTAGCGAGAGTACGGCGTGTGACGCTTTTGGATCCATAACATAGCCTGAGGTCTCTCCGAGTAAGCACGCCCCCTCCATCCCCTTGAGAGCAGCCAAACCGATAATTAGCCCGTTCATCCCCGTGATCGTGCCCTCGCTCATAACGAGCGCACCGTTCTGGACAAGAAGCCTGAGCAGATCTTGGTTAGTAGCGGTACCAAAGACCCTCGGTGACTTCACGAACTGGCCTGTGATGTATGCTGCGAGTGTAAAGACTCTCTTAACACCGAATTCAGCGGCGAAGTCCAGAACCTTATTGGAGAGCTCGTATTCAGCCTGTGGGTTTATGGGCTGCGCATCTCCAGTATAAAGAAGCAGATCGCCATTCTGCCCTCTAACATAAGATATCTCGTGCTTACTCAGCTCAGCAGAGCCATCTGGTCTAATCAAGACCTGAGGTGGGAAGCTGTATGAGTAGATTGTGGCGAGAGGGATAGATTTGAGCTCACTTACGAGAAAGTCAAGCGCGATCTTAGCAACATACCCACTCCCCGGTAGACCACAGATGAGTATAGGCTCCTTAAGCACCGGCCTATCCCAGACCTTGATTTGGATGGTCATTCTGATCACCACCTTATGCATCCAACTATCTTATAACCGTAGTTGTATACGCTGAGACAAAGAGGGTTAAATATCGCCTGCAACACTAAAGTGGATGGTAGCAATTGGGTATAACCTACATCGTAGGGCGGGTTAAAGGACCTTTAGGCGAAGAGGAGGTTCGCTTTTTGGTAGATAGCGGAGCGACCTACACCCTGCTACCTGAGAAGGTTTGGAAAAGCATAGGGCTCAAGCCGATCAGAGAGCACGACTTCACATTAGCCGATGGAACCGTCATCAGAAGAAGTGTATCAGAATGCTACATATCCCTCCCGCAAGGTGAGTGCCATACACCTGTTGTCTTAGGCGAAGCAGACGACCAGCCTCTGCTAGGTGTCGTCACACTAGAAATATTGGGGCTGGTATTTAACCCATTTAAAAGATCTTTGCAGCCTATGAGGATGCTCCTCATCTAAGGCAGAACACCACCTACAGCGGCTAACAGGATAGCAAAACTGAGAGCGAAGAGCAAAAGCCAAGCCCTCTTACTCCAGATCAGAACCTTTCGACCATCTAGGGCTGAGAAGGGCAGAAGATTAAACACCGCTATAATAGCGTTCACATAAATACCATACCCCAGAATAAGGTCAAGCAGATATAGGTTGGGTGGCGTTAGCAGCCGAGCAAGACAAAATACGCCTATGAGAATCAAGTTGGTCAGCGGACCGCTTAAAGCAACCTTGCCTATTACATCAAGACTGGCTGAGCCTATGATGAACACAGCACCCGGAGCTATTATCTTCAGCGGCGAAACTACGCTTATTGCTGTTAAGAGAGCACCGTAAGGCTCGAGCCTAAACTCGGCCCAAAGACCACGCCTCCTCGCTGCTATGCGGTGTGCTACTTCGTGTAGCATAAAGGAGGCTAAGAAGATAACCGCCGTGCCTAACATGATCCTTATATCGCTGCGCCAACCAGCCAAAGATAACCCCACGAGCAGAACAAGCAGCGAAGCTAAAGCGAAGTGCTTTGCTTCGGTGGAAGTTAGCCGCGCTGAGTGGAAACCTCCTCCCCTTTTGATCGGCCCGTACTCTACCCTCCTTTCTTTTACTGCTTCGCCCCAGCGCTTTGCAGGTGGTTTAGCCAACCAGATCTCTGGGCAGTTATGGTTTTCTGGAAGCCTATGCTCAGAGCAGAATATGCCGCCACAGTACCTACATCTATAGGGTAGTGGTTCAACCTTCCCGCAAACTCGGCAAGACAATACTCTATCAACCCATAAGTAGTGAGGAGGCTCTTCTTAAGCGCTGTGCTAAAGGTCCTCTGGTTCGATTAAGGGAACAAACGCGCACTCGGTTATATCTTTAACATCAAACCTATCTGCCGAAATCTTGACGAGCTTCTTAAGCGTCTGCGACCACAAGCTGCCAACTGGTATTAGGAGTATCCCCCCTTGCTTCGTCTGCTTCTTAAGGTATTTTGGTATGGTTGAGGCTGCTGCTGTCACCACAACCCGATCATATATCTCATCCTCTGACCTAGGTGGGTAACCTAGGCATCCATCACCTAAAACAACCTTCACCACCTTGTCGTAACCAAGAGACTGAAGGTTACGTGAAGCGAACTCGACGAGCTCGGGGATACGCTCTATCGAGACCACAAGCCCCTCTGGGCCTACGATCTCAGCCATAAGCGCAGCGGAGTAGCCGCTTCCACACCCTACCTCCAGAACCTTATGACCTCTTTTGAGCTCGAGCTCCTCGAGCATAATAGCCA
>CAYQXI010000092.1:0-4734 GCA_964421575.1 uncultured Nitrosopumilales archaeon | reverse complement strand
CAGCACCAGTTAAACCAACCTCCGGTATGACGATCTTCTGTATGTGTCTCCTAAACCTAGGTGTGTGACGAAGGATGTTGTAAAAGAGGATCTTGTTAGCGAGCAGATACACATACTGCCTCGCAACCTTATCGAAGTCCTCATCACTACCCTTAAACGACCAACCCTGCTCCCTAAAGTACCTGATAAGCCCCTTCTTAAACTCGATATCAGCATCAGCCCTCCTCTTCAGCTCCTCAAAAACAGGTATGGATAGGGCATGGATAGTACTTCTGAGCCTATAGATGAACCTCTCATCGATACCAAGTAGAGGCTTAGCTCTGATGCCAAAGTAGACGCCCTCAAACTCCTTCAGAAAAACCCTCAGATAGTCCTTGATAGAATCCTTATATCTTAAGATGGCATCCCTATAAGTTAAAGCGTCACATACATTCTCGCTCACACCCGCATGAGGCCACCACAACTTATCTATAGCTTCACCCTGCTCAAAAGTATCCCAACAGAGGAAGTTCCTAAGATTCCAAACCACAAAATAAGGAATATTGTTCCTTAACGCCTTACTCGCAGCAGAATTCCAAGCATCCTCCCAAGGTGGAGTATAAGCATCCCAAATCTCGATGAGAAGAGCAGGCCTCTCCAACCTCCTCTCCCAAACGATTACATCAGCCCTCCTACGATTCGGATCTTTAATTTCAATATCCGCACATTCAAACCTCAACCTCTCAGCCCTAATAATCTCATTAATCCACTCCTTAACCTCAGAAGCAAAACTCAACTGAGTAAACTCCAGACTCAACTAAACAAAACACCTCCACATCCACCTAAAAGATATATATGGCGCAACATTCACTTTACCACGCGGCAGAAAATTAAGTCTTTAGGTTATTTTATGAGGGGGTACATGGGGTATGCTAAATCGGCTATATCTACGTCACACCTCGCTATCTTAGAGAAGCTAGAAGCAACCTTAGAAAGCATCGTAGTGTTTTCATTTACTCCGATGGATCTCTCAAGCTTCGCTATCTCACCTACCACCTCCTCATACAGCTGCACCACTTGCCTCCCCTCTTCAGGATCTTTAGAGAGGAACGCCCTAACAGCAGACTCCTGCATCGCCGCGAGTTTCTCAACAATATTGCGGGCAGCTTCCTTCTCAGCCTCCCCTAAAACCTCCTCAAGAGGTTGTGTCGAAGCCTTCGCTATATCCTCAGCGGAATCACCAATCGCCTCAAGGAGATAGGCGGAAAGCCTATAGTCTAAGCAGTCTATGGTGGTGAGCTTTAATTTTGCCGCAAGTTTGTTGTCCATAGATGCCGATCTTACCAATCTAACTAAGAGGAAGTAGAGGCGATCGACTTCATCATCCCTCTCAGACACAGACTTCTTCAGAAGCACATCCCCTTGCATAAGGGCTTGGACAGCATCAGGGAGCATACCCCTCGTAATAAGATGCATACGCCTAAACGTCTTCTCCGGGTCTAAGTTTGTCGGCTCAAGCAGAAATTGTGCTGTTATAGATCTTGCATCTTCTTCCACTATCTCAAGCCCAACGAGTTGGCGTATCGCCCTTTTCATAGCCTGTGCATCCTCATACGGTATCCTCTCCCTGCTCACTATCCTTATTATGTCGAAGCCGAGTAAGTATGAGCCTGTAATCAGATTAATTAGCCTCCTCATGTACTGCGCCGGGTAAGTTAAGAGTATCTCCTTAGGCTTCTTCTCAACCTCAACTGCTGGAAAGACCATTAAGCTCCCACCAGGTGTCACCTCTAGTGCTAGAAGGCTACCCTTCCTCAGCTTGTTCTTCAGCACCCATTCTTTTGGTAGAGATACTAGTAGGGTTCCTCCCCCCATCTCCTGTGCTCTTCTAAGCTCCATTTTTTACTCTATTCGACTATATAGCAGATCTTGCTTATCTATATTTCTTTGAACCAAAAAAATCAAGAGTTGCTGAAGGCTGTAAGCATTAGAGTTAAGTATCTAACCACTCTCTAACTGAATTTAGAGTATGGTTAGTATAGAGTTAGAGCCGCTTGGCTATGTAAGATCAGAGTTCGACGAAGATAAAGGTGATAGGAACGAAGGTTACGCTATACTAGAGTTTGACCCAAAGTACGCTGAGGCCCTAGATGGAATAGAGGAGTACTCCCATATCTTCGTGCTTTACTGGATGCATAAGCTAGATAACTCCCTTCGCTCAACATACAAGACGCATCCAAGGGGTAGAGAAGATCTGCCTCTGGTTGGTGTTTTAGCGACTAGAGGTAAAGCGAGACCCAACCCAATAGGTCTCACCGTTGTCGAGCTAATTGAACGAAGGGGTAATGTGCTTAAGGTGAAGGGTTTAGATGCTTACGACGGCTCACCAATCTTAGATATCAAACCCTACGATTATTATGATGTAAAAGAAGGAATTAGAGTGCCAGCTTGGTGGTTGATGGTGAGCAGAAGAAAAGGTCAGAACACCCCTTGCTAGAGTCCAAAACACCCCCCTCCACAGAATTTAGAATGATGACTAGTGTCAGACTAGCGCGGCTAACTGAAACCGGGGCTAAAGGTAGGATAAGGTGCGGTGTATGTGAGAGGAGATGCCTCATACCAGAAAAAGGCAGCGGCTTCTGCAAAACCAGATACAACATCGATGGCTCACTCTACACAATAGTCTACGGCTCAATCTCCTCACTCTCAATAAACCCGATAGAGAAGAAGCCCTTCTACCACTACTGGCCCGGAAGCAGAGCCTTAACAATAGGTACGTGGAGCTGCAACTTCACTTGCCCTTGGTGCCAGAACTACGACATCAGCAAAAGGTATCCTACACCAACAGATGAGATAATAGAGCCGAAGAAGCTTGTGAAGCTTGCGTTAGCAGAGGGCTGCCAAGGCATTTCTTTCTCCTTTAACGAACCAACTCTACTCTTTGAGTACGCTCTTGACACCTTCCCCATCGCTAGGGCTAGCGGACTCTACTGCCACTTTGTGAGTAACGGCTACATGACAGCAGAAGCTCTACGCCTTTTGGCTGAGGCTGGTATGGATGCGATAAAGTTTGATGTGAAGGGGGATGAAGAGGTGGTAAAGAGGTTCTGTGGCGCCTATTCAGAGCCGGTGTGGAGGAACATAGGCTTAGCCAAAGATCTTGGGCTGCACGTCGAGGTTGTTCTGCTTCTAATACCAGATATTAACAGCGATATAAATGAGGTTAGGCAGATCGCAAGAAGAGTTAGAGAGGTTGCTGGTGAAGATACACCCCTACACATAACAAGATTCTACCCAGCCTACAAGCTTACGGATAAACCCCCGACACCGATCTCGACCTTAGAGAAAGCCGTCCGAGCAGCGAAAGAAGAGGGGCTGAACTACGTGTATATTGGAAACGTGCCCGGGCATAGATATGAGAATACGTGGTGCCCGAAGTGCGGAGCCCTTCTCATAGAGCGTTATGGGTTCGCCGTCATACGCTACGAGTTAACCAAGGATAAGAAGTGCCCCAGATGTGGTGTAAGCATACCCATAGTTGGGGAGCCGCGCAAGTATCTGATATGAATCCAAGAATCCTCCTTAAGGTTAAAGGTGCTTCTAGAAGTGACGTAGAGCACATATTACAAGTGATCACAGAATGTTATACCAACCTACCGCATAACCTTGATGCTGTCGAGGTTAACATCTTTCAAAACATTAGCGATGCCCTCTCTTTTCTCGCAGCGCAGTCTAAGGCTGCTGGTGTAAAGTCTATCGGCTTTGATGAAGACTTCTACGCATACCATCACGCTTGGCTAGGACTACCGAGCATAACAGTAAGTGTAGAGAAGCTCAAGACTCTAACCCCGGAGTTGGCTGATGCGTGCATAAGGCATGAGGTTGCGCATTCTGTGCTGCACGGTGAGATTCGCTACTATATTATACCGATTCCTCCGCCATACCGTAGATTGAGAGAGGTGTGTAAACCGAGCGAGGACTTTCTGCTGGACTTAACATACTTGACAGCAGTCGCAGTAAAGGATTACGAAGCTACCAAGCTACTCTATTCACATAACTATAGGGTTGATCAAGTGCGATATGCTGAGCATCTATTAGATGAAGGCTTTGAAACAACCCTATGGAAGATCGTAGAGCACCACTCACAAGCAAAAGCCCTCTTCTTAACCAGCAGCCTAAAAGTACCGTTCTGCATAAAACCCCTCATCGACCAACAAAATATTCACCTACAGAAGAAGCTTGAATCTTACCTACAACCACTAGGAGAGTACCAGCAACTCTTGATAAAGGTGGTGAATGAATCCGCAGAAAGATTCACCGACGACACATACAGCAACATACAGACAGCAGCCGAAATACACTGCGAAAAGATCTTAAAAAGAATCCTAACACCGCCCAGACAGAAAAATCACAACCAACACACTTAACCTTTATAAGATCAGCAGCCAAAAATTAAGGGGGATGAGGTGATCGCCGCTCCAGACTGAGCTCAGAGGTACCCCGCCTCTGAACGTTGAAGAACTCGCGACGATCTGACCACCTTTACGATGGTGGTGTTCGTGAGTAAGATCATAACACCTGATGAGATGCGTGCGGTTGAGGAGAGGGCTGCTACCCTAGGTGTATCTAGGCTACTTATGATGGAGAACGCTGGCTGCGCCGTTGCCAAGGCTGTCTTACGGCTGAGAGCCCGTCTTAAGAAGGGTGTTCTTGTCGTTGCTGGGCTTGGAAATAATGGTGGTGATGGGCTTGTCG
>CAYQXI010000091.1:0-2580 GCA_964421575.1 uncultured Nitrosopumilales archaeon | reverse complement strand
CCAGATCTGAAAGCCTCTTGACCCACTAAACTTAACCATAACACCTACACCAGATTCTATGAGCATCTCAGCCAACCTGTAGGTGACCTCTTTTAGGAGCTGAAAACCGCCTTCAGCCTCAATGATCTTCTTACCAGCGTCCAAATCCAACACAAAGAAGTCTGGCTCGTTAGAGTTAAGCGGATGAATGTAGGGTATGAAGTCGACGCAATGGTCATAAACCAGCTCTATAAGCCTCTCTCTGCTCCCAACGGTTAGGAACTGGGGCTTCGGCTTATACTTAGCATACCTCACAAAGATCGCTTCAACCTCATTGATAGGATCTTTTTTACCAGAAAAGACCTTTACAGCAGACACAGCCCTGTTCACGAGGAAGGGGAGCATATGGTCAGCGACCTTAGGGTAGTAGTCTTTAGCAACCCAGACCCTTAAGTAGGAGGTGTTGAGAAGGGAGCCTTCGCGCTCAGCAGCCCTCTTCACAATCTCATCCAGCTCGGGGGTCTTGGCGAAGCCTTCTTCGGTCTTAAGCACAACCCCCCTTCTGACCATCTCATCTAATACTCTCTGAACCTCCTCCACGCTAACCTTCCTCTGCTCAGCCACCTCCACATCCCTAGCCACCTTAGAGTAGAGATGATTAAAATCCACAAATTTACCCGGCTCTTTTATCGCTAAGAGCAGAGCAAGCCTCTCCTCGATAGTAGCCTTCACACCTCTTTTCACCCCACATATGGAGTCTCAGACTAATGCCTTATCTTCACACATCAGATTAACTCTGATCCATCATCGACTCCACATAATATGTGCCAAGGGGTTAGATATTAGCGTTATATCGGTTTGGCAAAAGGCTTTAGTCTGTCTCAACACACACCAAAGGCGTGCAGGAGAAGAAGGAACTCCTCTTACCAGCCTTTGCACTCGGACACACCACCCACCACCTCTACACCGCCATAATACCAGCCCTACTACCAGTCTTCAAAAACACCTTCAACCTAACATACATCGAAGCATCCCTACTACCCGCAGCCTTCCAAGCCGGCCTAACCGCTCAGATCGCTGTAGGCATCTACTCAGACAGAACGGCAAAGCGGAGCATAATTGTCTCAGCTGGGCTAGCAGCGACAGCACTAACCATAGCAGCCTTAGCTCTAGCACACACATACCACCTCCTACTAACACTATCCTTTCTAGCTGGTGTAGCAGCAAGCACATACCACCCAGCCGGAACAACCCTAGTGACAGAGTACTACCCACGAAAGATGGGGTTCGCGCTTGGAATACACGCCATAGGCGGAGGCTTAGGCACATCTCTAGGACCCATCTTACTAGGCGCACTAGCAGCATACTTGAGTTGGCAAGAAGCCCTCTACATTATCGCCTTACCCGGGCTTGTAGCCGCCTTGATCTACTCCAGGCTGGTTAAGGATGTAAGATTAGGTTGGGTAGGAACCCAAAAGCAGAAGAAGTTGGAGGAGGGGTCGATCAAGAAGGTCGCACCACTACTAACGACCTTTATAGCAGCATACTTACTGGGGATGTTCGCAGCCGAAACCACGATAGACTTCATACCACTCTACCTAACCACAGTCTTCCTAGTAGCAGCACCTACTGCAGCCATACTATTGGGTCTGATGCGCATACTCGGTGTAATCGGCGGACCAGTAGGAGGGGCGATGGTAGATAAGCTTGGTTCGAAGCGCGTCCTCAGCCTAAGCTTCTTCGGCCAAGCAGCCTGCATACTGATACTAATCCAACTAGACTTAGGAGGAGCCCTATACATACTACTCGCACTAATAGGCTTCTTCTTCGCCATCCAGATACCAGCTGGCAACGCATACCTTGCAAAACTCGTGCCTGAAAGAAGGAGAGGCACAGCCTACGCCTTCTTCTTCACAGCAAACGTAGCTTGGGCGGCAATAGTTCCACCTATCTCAGGAGCGATCATCGAAGCGCACGGCTTCCAAGCAGCATTCACCACAGCGGCGCTCGTATGTGCAGCTGGAGCAGCGATCATGCTTCTTTTGAGAGAGCCTACGGTGAAAAAGATATAGATAGATCCGGCTCAACCTTTTATGAGCCCCGGTAGCTTAGCCCAGCAAAGCGCCTGCCTCGTAAGCAGGAGATCGCGGGTGCAAATCCCGCTCGGGGCTCCAAACCTTAGGTATAAAAGCACCTTCTTCCCAACCTTAGAGTGATGGCTAGGCAGGCGGTGATCGATATACATAATTTTAGGGGTAGGTTGGAGGCTGCTGAGAGGAGGCTTCACAACCCTTTGACTGGGAGGAATCGTGATCTGATCTTAGAGTTTGGGAGGAAACTTGTGTCTGAGGGATTATCTACAGTTAGGGTTGAGAAGTATGTTGAAACGCTTAGGAAGATTGCCGAAATGCTCGGTAAGGATTTTGATGCTGCAACAAAGAGCGATATCGAAAACCTTGTGTTCAAGATCGAGAAGAGCGAATACTCGCCTTGGACGAAGCACGACTACAAAGTTGTATTAAAGAGGTTCTACAAGTGGCTGAAGGGAGGGGATGAAGAGTATCCTGAAGAGGTAAAGTGGATTAAAACAACACTCAAGGC
>CAYQXI010000090.1:0-5525 GCA_964421575.1 uncultured Nitrosopumilales archaeon | reverse complement strand
TCAGCCTTAAGGGCTAAGTTCTCAACCCTAACGGTGGAGGAGCTGAGAGAAGCCTTTGCAAAAGCCTCACCCAACCCTGTGAATAGGCTTGCTGAGGCTGGTAGGACTAGGCATGTCGTGGATTTTGTGTGGGGTGTGAACCTAACAAGAGCGCTAACAGAAGCTTATTCCTCTAAAGGCGGCTACAGGACGCTAAGCATAGGTAGGGTTCAAGGACCTACGTTAGCTTATATCGTGGATAGGGAGTGTGAGATCAGATGGTTCGTCCCTACACCCTATTGGAGCATAAGTGCGCTTTTCGAGAAGGATGGCTTCGCCTTTAGGGCTTTCTACGTTGCGGAGAAGGTCGAAACGCTGGCCGAGGCTCAAGATATCGAGGCTGGTTGTAGAGGAAGAGAGGGGGTTGTTAAAGAGGTTCATAAGCAGATCATACACCAGCATCCACCCACACCCTTCAACCTTGGTGATTTACAGCACGAAGCCTACAGGGTCTTCGGCTTCTCCCCCTCACTAACCTTAAGGTTGGCTGAGAGCCTCTATCTGAAGGCTCTAATATCTTACCCACGCACATCAAGCCAGAAGCTCCCACCCTCCATAGGCTACCGTAAGATACTCAGCAACCTACAGAAGCTGGAGCAATATAGATCTGATATAAGCGAGCTTCTTACAAAGCCTCTTAAGCCCTTCGAAGGTAAGGAAGAGGATCCAGCACACCCAGCCATCTACCCCACAGGCGAGCACCCCCAAGGATTGGATGAGAGGCAGAGTAAACTGTATGATCTGGTTGTAAGAAGGTTTCTAGCGGTCTTCGGCGACTACGCTGTGCGTGAGAGGATCGCTGCAGACATAGAGATAGGCTCCTACCTCTTCAAAGTGAGCGGGCGAAGGACTATAGAAGAGGGGTGGATAAGATACTATAAACCATATACTGGCGTTGAGGACAATCCGCTACCTCCATTAAAAGAGGGGGATAGGCTTAGAGTCGTTTCTCTAGAGGTTGCTGAAAAGTTTGAGCAGCCCCCGCCGCGCTACAACCAAAGCAGCTTACTGGCTAAAATGGAGAAGGAGGAGATCGGTACAAAGGCTACTAGAGCTGAGATCATCGAGACACTCTACCAAAGAGGCTACATCGTAGGTAGCAGCATCAAAGCAACCGACTTAGCCTTCTCCGTAATCGAAGCCATGAAAGAACACAGCCCAAACATAATTTCAACAGAGATGACTAGGGAGATAGAGAGGGCTCTAGAGGGCATAGAAAAGGGTGAACTCAGCGGCGCTGATGTTATAGAGAAAGCGGCAACGCACCTTCTTTCAGCCCTAGAGGGGCTTAAAGCTGCTGAAGAAGACCTTGCCTCAAAGGTCAAAGAGGCAGCAAAGGCAAGCCTAGCGGCAGACGACATAATAGGTGAGTGCCCTCTCTGTAGAAAGGGGCAGCTTAAGATTTTACGCTCAAAGAAGACGCGTAAGCGTTTTATAGGCTGCACAAACTACAGAGGGGGCTGCAGAGCCTCAGCACCCTTACCACAAAAAGGTAAGGTAAAAAGTTTGAATAGGGTCTGTAAGGAATGCGGGTGGCCTATGGTAGCTATAACCGCTGGTAGATATCCGTGGAGGATGTGTGTGAACCCGAGCTGCCCAACGAAGAGGAGGATGAGTAGGGTTTGAAGTGTTTGTTGTGCTGGAGGGAGAGCAGATCCAGCGACGGGCTCTGCTTCTACCATGCTGAAGCACATCGAAGCCTCAGCGAAGGATATAGGCGTTGGTGTAGAGCATATGGTTATGGTGTAATAGATAAAATAATAGATAAAAGAAGGTATTTAGAGAGGCTGCTCGAGTTATCTGAGTGTGGAGAGTGGGTCAAAGATGTCGCGAAGATGGAGCTTAAACGCTTAAAGGAGGAGGAAGATTGCTGAAGAAGGCTCTTGACAACTTTACCGCAAAAATAAGCAGAAGATTAGAGAAGAGCGGACTCGTCAGAGGCATCCTCAAAATCTCTGTCGGAAAAGTGATAGAGGGGCTTTATCTGCTTGCGATGTTCATTCTTTTAGGTGGAGGGATAAATGCGGTACTCGAGGGGTTGAGAGCCACAGCGCCGCAAGCGATAATCTTCACTTCTTCTACTATTCAAAGCATAGGTGAGACGATCATATACATCTTCGCACTAATAGTTGGTGCTTCAAGCATCTACCTAATCTATCGAGGTAGCAAGTTCACATCAAGCAAACGCGTTAGCAACTTTTACCTCTTCGTTGGTATAGTTGGGCTCCTTCTAGCCCTCCTCATCGAATTCTATCTTTTCGGCTACAAAAGATGAAGAACTTAAATTGGGGTTAAGCAAATGGAGGTGCCGAAAATGAGCTTACATTGGCTAAGCGGATTAAAATACACAGACATATTAGATAAGGTTATTGAGACTGATCTCTGCTCAAGATGCGGCACCTGCACCGTAGCTTGTAGAGTCAATAGCAAAGATTGTTTAGATTATGTGGACAAGCCTTTAAGAGATAGCGTAAGGTGCGTAGATTGCGGAATCTGCCTATTATCCTGCTCAAGAGCAGACATACTACTTGAAAAGTTAGGGATTGTCAGCAGAGTACCTAAAGAAGGGGTAGGGAGTTTTAGAGCCGCTTTCGCCATAAGGACGACTAGGGAGGATGTGCGTAAAGTATGCCAAGATGGGGGCTTTGTGACAACCCTGCTTCTATGGACTTATGAAAACGGTATGATAGACGCAGCTATACTTTCAGGAGTAGGTAAAGAGCCTCAGCTCGCAGTGCCACTCTTAGCTAGAAGCGCCGAAGAAATACTTTCAGCAGCCGGTACTAGATACACCTACTCACCAAATATAATCTCATTACTAAGCGGACTACCAGACTCAGCACCCTACCCTACGGGTAAGGTTGCGTTTGTTGGTGTACCTTGTCAGATTCAATCCCTTAAGAAGGCGCAGCTTAATAACGTCAAGCCATTTGAGCGAATTAAGCTTACGATAGGCCTCTTCTGTAGCGAGAGTTTTGACTATTTTGGGTTGATGAAGCAGAAGATAGAGGGAGAGATGAAGATACCTTTAGACCAGATCGTAAAAACAAACATCAAAGGTAAATTCCTCATCTACTTGAAGGATGGGCAGCGGCGTGAATTAGCGCTCAAGGATGTAAAGAAGTATGTTAGGAGGGCTTGCGAATTCTGCGACGACTTCTCGGCTGAAGACGCTGATGTCTCAGCAGGCGGTGTGGGGTTAGACGGCTGGAATGTCGTTTTAGTAAGAAGTGAGTTGGCTGAGCAGATAGTTAATGAAATGATTGAAGACCGTGTTATTGAAGCGAAGCCGCTGCAAGAGTTTAAGACAGCCTATGATCTGATGATGAAGCTCTCCAAAAACAAGAAAACTGGAGCAGCCAAAGCTATAGCGGAGTTACCTACACCAACCCCCGCACTTATTGTTTAAAGGTTAATCAACTTCTAACAACCCATAGTTAGATGATGGTGGGGGGAGGGGGGCTAAGCGATATTCTACCTTACGACGTAGTGGAGGCCTTAGGCGATGGCGTTAGGGTTTCAGGTAGGCTCTACCCCACCTTATGCTTAGCCTGCAGAGGGGCTAGGATGCTATGTGGAAAAGCCAGATGCCCCATACTCGTGAAGGCTGAAGCACTCGTGAAGGTTAAAAGTGTTTTAGAGCGTGAGCAGATATCCGGCTCAACACCACCAGCAGCCTTCGTCGGGCGCATAGGCTACCCCAAGGTGTATGTCGGCCCCCTACTCCCCCACTTCTACGGCGACACAGTTCTGTTAGATACGCCTGAGTGGTGGTTGGGTAAGGGGATAGAGGAGATCGTAAACTTCAGATACAGCCTTGTTAGAGGGAAGAGTAGGCTCGAAGTTAAAGCAGCTTCAACCGGAAATAGGCTGCTAGATACTTTGCAGGAGCTTGCGATGAGTGTAAGGGCTGTGGATGCTGAGGCGGTCTTCGAAAAGAGGCCTACTAAGATGCTTATCTTATCAGATATCGCCCAACCCTTCGGCCCCTCAGCGCCCCTACGCTCATTTAAAGCCTCAGATAGCAGCGTAGATAGGCGGATAGAGAAAGCGTATTATGATAGAGATCTGAAGGCTGCCGAAGCCGTCACTGAGCTGTATAAGAAGGGTGTGCTGGTCACAAGGATACAGCGCGCCTTCAGCCTAGGCATGTTCGGTGAGGGGAAGAGGAGGAGGCTTGTTCCAACGAGGTGGAGTATAACAGCAGTGGACAGCATCCTATCGGAAGCGCTCGTCAAAGAAGTAAAGAATCACCCTACCATAGACAAATATATGGTTTTTTACCTTAAGAACATCGGCAACCTCTACATAATTATCCTAATACCCAAACTTTGGAGCTTCGAGTGGATAGAAGCTTGGTTCCCAGGCACACCTTGGAACCCAGAGGGCGCTTCACCTAAACCCGCAATCATGGGCGACTATGAGCCATACTGGGGGCGTAAAGATTACCCATCTATAGGAGGGTGCTACTACGCAACGAGATTAGCAGCGGCTGAAGCGCTCAGCAGAATGAGGCGCCAAGCAACCGTGCTAGCGCTCCGCGAAATATACCCCGAATACATACTTCCAGTGGGTGTGTGGAACGTTAGGGAGAATATCCGCGCAGCATTAAAGACTAAGCCGCAGATCTTCGAAACATTAGAAGAAGCGTTAAGATTCATTAGGGGTTTGTTGAGGGTGCCTCTTCAAAGCTGGATTCAGCACAGCATCATACTCAGAGGAGCGCTCAGCCAAAAGAGCATAAAGGATTATGTCTGATCAATATTATTTTATTTTAGTGGCATTTAATGCTGGCTGAAGATTTTTGCGTATAGTTTACTTTCTGAAAGAACATGATGTATTCGTGTTTGAAGAAGTAGGTTCCTGACTTTAACACCTTGGTATTTCCAGAGGTGTATCTGCCTCCGCTTGGCTAAGGTTTCTTCGAAGTTCTTGACGCAGATTGCTTTAAGCCTCAAACCTCTTTTGAGCGTCTCACTTATCGTGTAGAACCCTAGCGGGACCCACTCACCTTCAGCATACTTATCTCCTATGCCGTGCACAAAGTATCCGCCTTTGGCTAGGATTCTGAGCACGTTATCGACAACCTTGCCGTATGCGCTGAGGAACTCTTCTAATGTAGATACGTTTGCTAGGTTCCTCGGATCATCGCCGTATTTGATGATATCGTGGTAGGGTGGGTGCGCGATCACTAAAGATGCTTCCCTAAAGCCTCTCTCAGAGAGGATGCTCTGAAAATCGATTCCTCTACTATCTCCTTCTATCACCTCAACCCTCACTAGGGTCTGGTGAATCTTAAGATGGCTTGCCTAGGTATCTGTGGTATAAACTCGCCGTGGTGGAGGTCCTTCATAGCGCCACTGCTATCTCGTTCAGGTATGAGCCAGAGGCTATCAACAATAATACCCCAACGCCTCACAAAAGTTAGCCAATTTTTAAGATCGAGGGAAGGAGGTGGATGCTGCTCTTCCTTTTGCTTCACGAGT
>CAYQXI010000089.1:0-7382 GCA_964421575.1 uncultured Nitrosopumilales archaeon | reverse complement strand
CTGTTTTTATATTGTGGTTTGTATAGCCACGTGTGTATGTTGGTGTTGAGGATTGTATGGTGCTAGGCCGAGGTTCACATTCATCTTTATTCTAGTGATACTCTTGTTCTTCGTCTATCAGTTAGCTTCAGATACTTGGATTAACCTGGCCTTCTTCCCTGCTTTCGCATTCTACGAGCCCTGGACATTTATAACATCGATCTTCCTACATGCTGACTTCCTACACTTATTCTTCAACCTATTCGCGCTCTTCTTCTTTGGCATCTACCTTGAGAGGATCATAGGTAACGGCTCGTTCGCAGCCCTCTTCATAGTAGCTGGGATAGTTGGAAACTTGGGTTACTTGCTTACTGCCTCGAACCCCTTCATACCAGCCATAGGAGCCTCAGGCGCAATCTACGGTATAATCGGCACACTAGCGGTAATAGCGCCTTCTCTACTCGTTTACATCTATGGCTTCATACCCGTTCCTATGGCACTAGCTGCATTTATCTGGGTGCTCATGGATGTGGCGGGTCTGTTTATGCCAACAGGTGTGGCGCATGCTGCGCATCTTGGAGGTATGGTTGTCGGCTTGATCTACGGCGCCTACCTCAGAGTAAGAAGTAGATGGGTTAGAGTTCGAATTTGAGCCCCACTTTAGAGATTTCCAGCCGCCTTTTATAGCTGGCTTGCCTCTGAGCCTTTTGATGTAGTTATAGGCGAAGAGGGCTGTGGTCGCACCTTGAGCTGCTGAAATTATCACTTGCTTATACGGTGTGTCTGTTACATCGTCTGCAGCAGCACCTCCGATTATTATTACATCATACAAACACTCATCATCATTCAACAAGCAACCCTTCTCTAACACTATATGTGTGGTTGTGAATCTTAAAAGTTGAGCCAGCTAGACTTACTCTTTCTTCAATACGAGTCTACTTTACGGTTACAGATTTAGCTAAGTTCCTTGGGTAGTCGGGGTTCTGCCCCCTCTCTAACGCTGAGTAGTATGCGAACATCTGTAGTGGTATAACCTCAACGAGAGGGTAGAAGAGTTTTCCCACAGAGGGTATCTTTACGTGATAGTCGTATAGGCTGTTCTCAATGTCCGATAAGCCGATCACCCTACCTCCCCTCGCCTTGATCTCAGCGACGTTACTTAGCGTATCGTGGTAGGTTTTGTCGCTTGGGTTAATGGCTATAACTGGCACACCTTCTGATATGAGGGCTAAGGTTCCGTGCTTAAGTTCTCCGGCCGCAAGACCCTCCGCGTGAACATAGGCTAACTCCTTCAGCTTTAAGGCGCCTTCAAGCGCTATGGGGTAGTTTATTCCTCTTCCTATGAAGTAGCAGTCTTTAGACGTTGAGAATGCTTGGGCAAGGTATGCTATCTGCCGCTCGACATTAAACACCTCTTTGACAGCTTCTGTTATTTGCTCCAAGTCGATAGATAAGTTCGAAAGCCTAGAAGCGATAGTGTAGATGACAGCGAGCTGAGCGGTGAAGGTTTTCGTAGCAGCCACACCAACTTCTGGACCACAGTTTAAGTAGAGTGTCTGTTCACTCTCTCTTGCTAAAGTTGAGCTCGGTATATTAACTATTGAAAGCACACACACGCCTCTCTTCTTAGCTATGTTAACGGCAGATAACACATCAGCGGTTTCACCGCTCTGAGAGATAGCGAGCATAAGCGTCCCTTCATCGAGAAGTGTAGCGTAATCCTCGAATTCGCTCGCTAAGATCACCTCTACTGGCAGCTTAGCTAGGTTAAGGAAAAGGTGCTTCGCTACAAGAGCAGCGTGATAACTCGTTCCAGCACCTACAATATAGATCCTCTCAGCCCCTTGTAGGGCTAAACAGAAGCGGTCAAGATCATCCGGATCTTGTCTGAAGGCTAAGGCGATGGTTTCACGCTGCTCGTGAATCTCTTTTAGTGTGTAGTGTGTGAACTCCTTCTTTGAGAGGCTCATGGCTTCCCACTCTAAAGTAGATATGTCGTGCTGGACCTCTTCGCCCTCGAAGTTCCATATTGTGTAGCTATCTCTCCTAACCTCTGCTACTTCTAGATTCTCTAAGAACACAGCCTTATTTGTGTGTTTGAGGAAGGCGAGCACATCACTAGCCAAAAAGTTCCCTCTTTCACTTAAACCGATTATGAGTGGGGCATCTTTTCTCACACCATATAATCTATCATAGAGATCTCTAAATAAAACGATAAAGGCGTATGAGCCTTTTAGCTCCCTAACAGCATCCAACACAGCTTCTCTATGATTCTTGCCAGCCTTCAGATTCTCCTCTATCAGATGCGGGATCACTTCCGTATCGGTTGTGCTTCTAAATCTATGCCCCTTAGCCTCTAACCTCGCTTTAATCGCTTGATAGTTTTCGATGATGCCGTTATGGACAACCGCGACCTCTCCCTCGCAAGACAGATGTGGGTGAGCGTTCTCCGGTGTTACACCGCCGTGTGTCGCCCATCTTGTGTGCGCCAAACCTATCTTACCAGAAAAGGTCTTCAGATCTAGGCTTCTAGCTATCTCATCTACCCGCCCCACACCCTTACCGAGTCTAATGGTGTTCCCGTCGTGCACACCGAATCCGGCTGAATCATAACCTCTATACTCCATATTCCTTAACCCATCAAGTAACACTTCTACTACATCAGCGTCGCTAACACACCCTATAATCCCACACATCGCACAAACTGAAATAATGTGGTGTTATAATAAATATGTTACGAATTAGAGTAAAGGAAACGTTCGTTAGAGGCTAGGCTCTCCTTCCTCTCCGCCCACCCTTCTTCCTAGTAGTATCATGAGGAATAGGTGTAACATCCTCTATCCTACCTATCTTGAAACCAGCTCTAGCCAAAGCTCTTATGGCCGCTTGCGCACCTGGACCTGGTGTTCTCGGGCCTGTGCCTCCTACAGCCCTCACTTTTATGTGAAGATGAGTTATACCCTTAGCCTTAGCGATCTCCGCGGCTGCGGTCGCTGACTTCATGGCTGCGTAAGGTGAAGATTCGAATCGATCTGCTTTGACGTGCCTCCCTCCCGAGCTGATTGCAATCGTTTCTGCTCCACTTAAGTCTGTAATGTGAACTATCGTGTTGTTGTAGCTGCTGTAGATGTGCGCTACACCCCATTTAACAGGCTCTTCTTTCTGTGCCAAATCCTTTACTCACCCTCTTCAGATGCTGGTGTTGCTGCGAGTTGTGTGATTCTAGCCTGGTAAGGGCTATCTGGTCTAAACCCTACTTTAGGTTCTTCGTCTACTGAAACCAAGTAGCTTGGTTTTGTGACAACCCTATCGCCGATTACTATGTGCCTATGTGTTATTAGTTGGCGTGCTTGGTAGGGTGTTGAAGCCAACCCCTTTCTCCAGACTATCGTTTGAAGCCTTCTTGCTAAGATGTTCTCCACAGTGAGGCCAAGAACATCGTCGAGCGTGGCGTCTTTAGAGACCAGACCTTTCTCGGCGAGTGAATTCAAAAGGGTAGCTTCTCTTTTCGCTCTGACTTCTGGAGGGGCTGCTAGAAGCATTCTTGCTTGTCTGCGGATTTTAGAGAGAAGGGTTTGCGCCTTCCATAGTTCACGCTTATTTCTTAACCCATAGGTTCCGACTAAGTATAGTTCTTGGGCTAGTAGGTCTGCTCTCCAAGGAGTCCTTGGTCGCTTGTACTTTTTCCTAGGTTTTTTAGGGTCGCCCATATGCCGATCACGACGCCGACTTTCTCACTCCGACCGTTCTGCCCTTTCTACCCGTTGTGCGGGTCCTCTGCCCCCTAACTTTCAAGCCAAGTGAGTGCCTTACGCCTCTCCAGCTCCCAATCATCTTCTCTCGCTCTATGTCACTTCTTACAGCAAACTCTAGATCGGCTCCGAGAAGATGATAGTTTAACCCATCGTCGGGACTCTTCCTTCGGTTAAGCTTCCAAGCGGGGATCCCGATTCTGCTCGGATCACTTAACCCCTTTTCTATCTCATTTATCTCAGCTTCAGAAAGGAATCCTAACCTTGCTTTGGGGTCTAATCTCAGAGCGTTAACGACAGCATACGCTAGATTCAACCCAACACCCTTGAGATCAGCTAGCGCCGCCACTAGCTTCTTTGATCCATCGAGGTCCTTACCCTTTATTCTGACTATATGCTTGAACTCACTCAACCTTTGAGCTCACTCTTACCGCTCTTGGTAAGGTGGCTCTACTTAACCCTTTAAAGACTTTTCGCGTATCAACTTAAAAGCAGCCCTTCTCTACATTTCTGCTGACTATGGGTTGGCGAGAGGTCTACGCTAGAGGGCTGCAGAAGGTTATTGCTGAGCACGAAGACTCTCCTATAGGTGTTGTCGGATGCTGGGCTAAGGGTATTAACCACCCTGTCTGTGAACTCGATTTGATCATAATTTCACCTAGCAGAGATGGTTTCGAGAGGAGGATAGAGCAAGATCTTATCCTAGATATAAGGTATGTCGATCAAGAAGATATAGCTCGTCGAGCCGGTGATATGCTTACCTTATCCCTAACCGAATGCATAATCGTCCAGGACCCAGATCTGCGCCTAGCCTCGCTGATAAATTCGCTTAAAAATCGAGCTGAGAAGGTAAGAAAGAACTTAGCAGCGAAAGCACTTACAAATGCGGTCAGGTACTTGGGCTTAGGAAAGCGAGCCCTTAAAGAAGGCTATAGTATTAGCGGGTGCTTCTGGCTTTTAGCATCTGGCTACAGCTTACTTGAAGTTTTGATCTGGGTTGCTGGAGACACACCGCGACCTTCGCATTTAATGAAACAGTTTAGGGCATATGGTGGCGCTTACAGCCAGAGCGTGAGTTCACTGCTCGGTTTATCAGAAGCAACTACCACAGTCGTGAAAAGAAGACTTGACTTTTTATCAAGATGCTATGAGGCAGAGGCTTTAGGGCTCTTGGAGCGATGGGGGTTAGAAAGGCTGCTACCTACACTCGCTGCTAAAAAGGCCTTCTATCTACTTGAGTCGAATATGGTGGTTGACGCATACCTCTACTTAGGATATCTGGTCGTTGAAGTTTTAAAGAGCATCTATAAAAGTGAAGACGAATCCTTTCGCAAAGCCAAAGCATACAAGTTCATTGAGGAGATTGAGAATAGATCTATCATAGGCAAAGGGGTGATAAAACTTGCTTCTTTCACCAACATCGACCGAGTAGTGCTGCAAGATGTAGAACAAACCCTCATAAGCCTTGCCCAAAACATCTAACCTAAAAAGGATATGAATTAAATTTAAAAGATACTTTAACGAATCTAATTCTGATGGCTACACAGAAAACAACCTTTAATGAGTTTTATCACGCTGTAATCGATAGTGGTCAGTGCTGCGGCTGTGGCTCTTGTGTCGTGGTCTGCCCCCTAACAGCCCTAACCTACCTATATGAGGAAACGATACCTGTGCTAGTCGGGAAGTGTACTGATTGTGGCGTCTGCTTCAAAGCTTGCCCACGCTACAACTTTAATGTGGCTGATGTGGAAAGGATGCTCTTTAATAGAACGGGTGAAGGAGAAGCATTCGGTGTGTATCAGAGCATACTCGCAGCAAGAAGCCGCGATCCAGATGTGCTCAAGGTGTGCCAAGATGGAGGACTGGTGTCTTCGCTCCTTATCTGGGCTCTAGAAAACAGAGTTATCGATGCTGCTATAGTAGCTGGTTTTAACCCTGAAACTTGGGAGGCTAAGCCTACGATAGTTACAACGAAGGAGGAGGTTCTTTCATCCGCTGGCACACGCTACACCTATAGCCCTAACAACCTTCTTCTGCGGGAGGCTAGTGCCAAGGGGCTCAGGGTAGCTTTCGTAGGTACTGGGTGTGCAGTTGAGGCGGTTAGGAAGATGCAGTACAATAAGTTGAGGAAGAGTGTAGGCACGGTTGTCTTCACGATCGGTCTGATGTGCCACGAAAGCTACTATTGGAGCGGGCTAATAGACAAGAAGATTCGAGGAGAGCTCAGAATAGAGCCTCGTCAGATAGCGAAGATGAACATCAAGGGTAAGATAATAGTTTGGACAAAGGATGGCAGAGTTGCTGAAATAGGGCTGAAGGAGGCTAGGCAGTATGTGAGAAAGGGCTGCTTCTATTGTGGAGACTTCTCAGCAGAATTGGCTGATATATCTGCTGGTGGTGCTGGTGCACAGGGTTGGACTATATGCATAGTGAGGACGGATCAAGGCAAGAACATCTTAGAGTCGGCTGTGAAGGCTGGTTACATAGAGACTGAGCCTATAGAGAAGCATAAAGCATCCTACGATACAGTAGTCAAGCTCTCTGCTATCCAAAGGAACAGAAGGGCTAAGGCTCTAAGCAGCAGCCCAACTTAACCGCTTTCTTCCTTTTTAGGAGCGTAGAAGAGGTTTCGTCAGAGTGTCGGTTAGATAAGTTCTGCATCATTCACAATCTTCTTATCCGATATTATATGCTTAACCACCACGCCTAACTCACGCAGATGTCTCGCAATATACCTTCTGTGACAGCCTTTAGGGCTGACCTCTAGGCACATTATGCAGACCCGATTTTGCTCTGCGAGCTCAAGCAGCTCTTTAATTCCTTTTTGGAACTCAGCACCAGCCATATACTTCTCATAACCTCCTCTTTTGAAGCCGCCTAAGCTGTCTCCCATCCACACGTATCTTATCGAGGATTCTTGCAGCCACTTCTCCATCGAATCTCGCTTAAACTCTTCAATCCTCGAAGTAGGCCATCTTCTAACGTCTACTAAAATCTCTATCTTATGCTTGCGAAGCAGCCGAAGAAGATTCGCCTTACTTCTCGACCCATAGCCGATGGTGTAAATCACGGGTTTACTTGATCTTCTTTGCGGCAAGCCTAGCTATCTCTTCAGCCATCTCGGATGATCTAGCGTTTCCACCCAGATCGTAGGTTACGACTCTCTTCTCAGCGATCACTTCTTCTGTGGCTTCAAATATGGCACGCGCTCTCTTCATATCCCCGAGGTACTCGAGCATCCAAGCGCCTGAGAGAATCGTTGCTGTGGGGTTAACCTTATCCAACCCCTTATACTTAGGTGAGCTTCCGTGTGCTGGCTCAAACATAGCGTAGTTGTCTCCGAAGTTTCCTGAGTAGATCATACCTATGCTACCAACCAGCGCCGAGGCCTCCTCTGAGATTATATCCATGAATAAATTTGTGCTCAGAATGACGTGTTGGTTAAAGCGTTGAGGGTTCTTTATGAGTTGCTGAGCAAGGTTATCGATATAATACTCCTCCACAGTAACTTGAGGATACGCTTTACCTACCTCTAGCACCGAATTAAAGAAGAGGCTATCGGTCTCCTTTAGAATGTTCCGTTTCGTTACAACGATAAGATTGCTCCAACCCCTTCTCACAACCTCCTCAAATGCACGCCTAGCCACGCGC
>CAYQXI010000088.1:0-8668 GCA_964421575.1 uncultured Nitrosopumilales archaeon | reverse complement strand
TTATTCAACTATATGTAAACGCCCGTATCTGCCTACGTTAAGCCTGAGCTCGCCTCTAAACGAGTTGACGTAACCATTCTCTATCCTTACCGTATCACCAACATTGACCTTATCGATAAGATCATCCCAGAGGCTCAACTTTATAGAGCCTGAATCGTCTCTAATCGTACACTCCACCACAGTAGCCTGTCCCCCAGCTCTTAAGTTTACGGTTCGAGGTTCACTCTTATCTAAGATCATCCCTTCTACATTCACCCTACGCATACCGTCCCTAAGTTCTACTATCTTCAAACCAGCACTCATCTACTATCTCTCCCGCCTCTATATAAGAATCTTCTGTCGAAAAGAGTTTTTAACAGCCGTAAGAGAAATTTCGGCGGAGCAGCATATGAACACGGTGCTCGCGGCAATTGCAACCCTAGTAAGCGGCTCACTCACTTACCTTCTAACAAGAATTCTAATTAAAGTGCTTAGGCGCCGTGGTTGGCTGGTTGAAGATGCACATAAGCCGAATAAACCTCTCATACCGAGGCCAGCAGGCCCCGCGCTTATTATTGCGATCCTCGTAGGAGAAGCCATATTATATTGTCTCACATATGATGTTAGGGTTGCTGCTTTATCCTCCGCGCTCCTCATCGCTGGGCTGATAGGTTTGGTCGATGATGTTAAGCGTTTAAAAGGGTATTATAAGCCTATCCTCCTTATCTTCGCTTCACTACCCATACTCCTTTTAGGCGCATACGTACCTCAACCGATCTTCCCAATCTACGGAAAGTCTGTTAGATTATTCATAGTCTACCCTCTTTTGGTCCTAGCAGCCCTACCAGTTACCGCAAACACAATAAATGCTATAGATGTATTCAACGGCGTGGTTTCGAGCTTCGTCCTCCTAGCAACTATACCTCTCCTCGTAACCTTCGCTCTGCGGGGAGATTGGATCATGCTTGTAGCAGCTCTACCTCTCTTAACGTCGACTGCTGTTTTCTACTTCTTCTTTCATAGATATCCTTCAAAGATATTTCCGGGCGACTCAGGGACCTTAGCGTTAGGCGCTCTTTACGGCGCTTTGGCGATCTGCGGTCGGGCTGAGGTGGTTGGTGTAATAGCGCTACTACCCGCAATACTGAACTCCTTCTTCTTCCTCTCAAGCGTCAAGAAGATAGTTGAGCATCGAGAGGTTAAAGAGAGACCCGTCAAAATCCTCGAAGACTTCAGGCTCGCAGCCTCACCGAGTAGAGAAGCGCCGATCACACTGACTCGCATGATATTAGCGAAAGGTCCTCTAAGCGAGGTGGAGGTTGCCAGAGCTATATCTATCCTAGCGATTATAGCAGCAGTCTTAGCGATAATAACAGCTTTTTTGACTTGGTGAGAAGGTATGTTGCGTAGGCTCTTACCATTGATCGCTATACTCCTTGTAGCTTGGCTTCTAGTTCTCTCAGGCACAGTAATAATATTCGGATACATCGCCCAATTTAATCCAGGTGAAGGTGTCATCAGCCCTTTTGGTGTGGCGGTGTTAAAAGTGGTGCTCGGGGCACTTTTAGCTGTTGTTTGGATACTAATACTCTACCTTTTGAGCATGTGGTACGTTAGAAGGTCGATCAAACCTACACCTTAACATCAACGCTAGAGCTCTGCCTATGCTCACTACCTCTTGCAAGAGATGTGAAGATACCTAATCCACTTAGAACAGAAGCTACTAAAAACGCCATTCTAACACCACTTAGGAAGAAAGCGGCCAACCCAACCGCATCCTCACTAAGCCTCGCAAAGGTTCCCGGAGGCATCACGCTAGAGACGATGAAGCCCATAATAGCTATGCCGATAGATTGGCCCATCGTTCTGATCGTGTTAATAATGCCAGAAGCGAGCCCATACTTTTCTTTGGGAACCGAGCTGAGTATAGAATTTACGTTAGGGGATGAAAATAAACCATTGCCTAACCCAAGGATAATAAGAGGGATTATTATGAAGCTTTTACTTAACGCTTCGCTGTAAAATGCCAGTAGGAGGAGTCCAGCTGTTCTAATCATCATACCTATTGAACTGAGCACTCTTGCATCTATACGGTCAGAAAGCCGACCAGCTATAGGTGCAACAGCAACCATCACAAGAGGCTGAGTCAGCAATATCAACCCGGCTTCTGAAGGTGAATAACCTAAGATGAACTGTAGGTGAATTGATATGAGAAGCACGGTACCAGCGGTGGTTGAGTAGTTCAATAATGCGGTGATGTTACCGGCGCTAAATAATCTGTTAGATGTAAAGAGGCGTAGATCTATAAGTGGTTCACTCACACTCCTTTCAGCGTAGATGAAAGCGCTGAGTGATAATATACAGAGTGCAAATAAGGTAGTTAGTTGGGTAGCAGTAAACCGAAGATCACTATGGCTTAAGAGCAAGAGGAGTGAAACAAGAAATAGGGTTAAGGTCGCTGAGCCTACTAAGTCAAAGCCTCGCCTAATGGCCTTAACACTTGAGTCACGTAGCCAATAGGTTGATAGAAGTAGTGTGGCAACGCCTATCGGTATATTGACTAAGAAGATAGATCTCCAGCCGAAGACCTGCACAAGGAAGCCTCCTAAAACAGGTCCTAAAGTAAGCCCCGCGTAAGCTGCCATTATGTTCATACCGATTGCTGTACCTCTTTTAGAGGGTGGATATGCTTCAGCTACGAGCGCGGTAGCGGTTGCACCCATTATAGCCGCACCTACCCCTTGAATCATTCTGAAGAGGATCAGCTGTAGGATGTCTTGTGAGAGTCCTGCGAGTAGAGAGGCTGCTGTGAAGACACCAACCCCTATGTTGAATACCCTAACCCTACCCTTTACATCTGCTAACCTACCGAAGGTGGTTTGGAGCGAAGCTAGAACTATAAGGTAGATCGTCGGTACCAAGATTAAGTATCCTAAACCAGCATTTAAAGACCTCGCGATACTTGGTAATGCAACATTCACGATGCTACCGTCAAGAGGACCCATAAACGCTGCAATAGAAGCTATAATTAAAACGACAACTCTCTTTGAGTCAGCTAAGAAGGAGGAAGACAACCCCACGTTCAAAAGGGGGTTCTCTATTATAATAATAACTCTTTATCTAACCCGTCGCATCTAATCAGCTCCTAGAACATAAGCTACCCAACGTGATCGCATCACGAGTAGTTGCCCTTTAGATCCGCATCATTTTCAACGCCCAGCTCATCAATTATACAAAGGCTATTAAAGCAGATAATACATAAACTCCACGAGAGGGGTTAGAATAAAAGTGAAAAAAGTTCATCTCGAGGCCCTTCAGGGAAAGATAAACGAGAAAGACCTCAAGAAACTACTTGCAATCTCCAACCCTACCGCTCAAGAGTTCATATCAAAGGCTGCTGAGCTCTGTAATCCCAGCAGAATCTTCGTCTGTGACGACTCACCCGACGATATAGCGTACATAAAGCATATGGCGATAGCTAGCGGAGAGGAGTGTGCCGCCCTCCTAACACCTGGTCACACCTTTCACTTTGACGGCTACTACGATCAAGGCAGAGACAGAGCGGTAACGAGGTTCCTCGTCCCCAAAGGAGACTTTCTCAGCCCAAGGCTCAACCAGATAGACAGAGATACCGGTATTGCGGAGATCATGAGTCTTCTCCACAACTCTATGGAGGGAAAAACCATGATAGTCCGGTTCTTGACCCTAGGTCCGAAGAACTCTATCTTTACCATCCCATGCATGGAGTGCACGGACTCTTGGTACGTGGCTCATTCCGTAAGTCTCCTTTATAGATCAGGGTATGATACCTTCCTCACACTCGGGCCGGAAGCGGAGATCTTCAAGACCCTCCACTCCTCTGGAAAACTGGACGAAAGGATGACAAGCTCTGAGCCGGAAAAGAAGAGAATTTACATAGACTACGTGACGAACACCGTCTACAGTGTCAACACACAGTACGCCGGGAACTCTGTGGGTTTCAAAAAGCTCGCTCTTAGGCTGGCGATAAGGAAGGCCCACAGGGAGGGTTGGCTTGCTGAACACTTTATGCTCGTCGGTGTTAAGGGTCCAGGCGGGAGAAAGACCTACTTCGCCGGAGCCTTCCCAAGCGGCTGTGGGAAGACCTCGACCGCTATGCTCCCGGGAGAAACGATTCTCGCCGACGATTTAGCCTATGTCAGAAACGTGGATGGCGTTTGCAGGGCGGTTAATGTCGAAGCTGGTATCTTCGGAATAATCCAGGGGATAAACCCCAACGACGATCCCCTTATCTATAAGGTTTTAACCAGCCCGGGAGAGGTGATCTTCTCCAACGTCTTGATCAAAGACGCAAAGCCTTGGTGGCTGAACATGGGATGCCCCCTTCCTAAGAGGGGCTTGAACTTTTCTGGCGAATGGTGGGAAGGAAAGATAGGCCCAGACGGGAAGCCTATCCCCCCAGCCCATCCTAATGCCCGCTACACCGTCAGCCTCTACGGTCTCCCCAATTGTGACGAGAGACTAGACGACCCTCAAGGTGTAGAGCTTGGAGGGATAATGTTTGGAGGGCGCGATTACAGGGCTTCTGTCCCCGTCCAGCAAAGCTTTAACTGGGAGCACGGAGTGGTCGTCTACGGTGCGTGCCTAGAATCGGAGACCACTTTCGCCTTAGTCGAGGCGCCTAAGTTTGAGATAAATGTGATGAGCATACAAGACTTCCTTTCTATCCCCCTCGGTCAATACATTAGGAATTATTTAGATTTCGGTAAAAAGCTCAAGAGGGTACCTCTAATCTTTGGCGTTAACTACTTTCTGCGTGATCCTGAAACAGGAAAGTATCTGAATGATAGGCTTGACAAACACGTGTGGGTGAAGTGGATGGAGCTTAGGTGTCACGGTGAGGCTGGTGCCTTAAGAGCCCCTACGGGGCTGATCCCAAGGTATAGCGATCTGGTGAGGCTCTTTAAGGAAGTACGTGGGAAGGAATATACGAAGCAAGATTACATCAAGCAGTTCTCTATACGCGTGAAGGAGAACCTGAAGAAGATAGATCGAGTTGAAAGCTTCTGGAGAGCCGAGCAAGATGCTCCGCCAGAAATCTTCAAGATCTTAAAGGAGCAGAGGGATAGGTTGCTTAAGGCTTTTGAGACGTTTGGTGACCCGGTATCTCCCGACAATCTTCCTGAGGAATGATGATATCTTTCCTCAAATTTCCAGATAGGTATGGGTTATATTATAGAGAGCTAGGAGATAAGGGGCTTAGAAGAACTCTCAAAGCAATAACCTAACCTTATTGTTAGCGTTACTAAAGATCAAAAATAAGGGGGTGGGGTGGTTATTAGAGCCCGAGGTCTGGGAACTTTGCTACCTCTAGCCCGAGTTCCTTTTGGAGTGTTTGGATGCGTTTAGCGTATTCCACCATCCTTGCGCGGTCGTTCTGAACTTTCGCTATCTTATACGCTTTCCAAGCCTTCTTTAGAGCACCCCAAGTCTGACCTTTGGTGAATTTTTGCTCAGACATGCGAGACCACCATTGAGACATATGAAAGCATAAGTATTTAAAGCTTAGCTCTACTTCACGTCGATACTTCCTAGACATCCTTAAATAAGTGTAAAGAAAAGCATTAAAGTGAAGTTGGGTGTGGAGCGGTCTCCTCCTTTCTCCAAGGATAAAATGGGTGGGCGTGTACTGTTTGATAGATTCGGTAGACCTGTTACTGGTGTAAGGATATCGCTGAACCCAAGCAGTCTATGTAACTTTAACTGCATCTTCTGCCACAGCGAAGGCATATTCGAAGAACCCAAAGACACGATGACAGCAGACGAAATTCAGAGGATAACGAAGATACTAACAAGGTTTGGAGTCGATGCCGTGAAGCTCACTGGTGGTGAACCTATGCTCAGGAGAGACATAGTTGATGTTGTGCAGAAGCTCGGTGAGCTCCCCCTAAGAGAGCTCTCTCTTACAACAAACGGCACTAGGCTCGTTGAACTTGCAGATGTGTTGAAAGATAAAGGGTTAGATAGAGTTAACATAAGCTTACATAGCCTTAGGGAGGAGCGTTTTAATTTTATAACAGGAGTAGCGAGATTAAGCTACACTCTTGAAGCCATTAGGCGCGCTGTAGAAGTAGGGTTGACTCCAGTTAAGTTGAATGTTGTAGTTATGAAGGGAGTGAATGAGGATGAAGTGGATGATATCATCAACTTTGCCTCTTCGCTAGGCGGTGGAGAGAAGGCCAAGGTGCAGTTCATAGAATTGGTAGCAGAGGGTTCTGCTTCCTCTTCATTCTATAGCGAGTTTCACGCGGATCTTTCAACTATGGAGGAGCGGTTTAAACGTATCGCTGTAGAGGAGAGGGTGAGGCAACTCCATTTACGCCACCAGTATCTCTTACCCAACGGAGTGTGGGTTGAGGTGGTTAAGCCTATGCATAACTCTGCATTCTGTATGGCTGATAACAGAATACGGATAACTTATAATGGCCAGTTTAAACCCTGCTTGCTTAGAGAAGATAATCACGTTGACTTCTTAAGTGCGATGAGGAACGGTGCTGACGATGAGGCTTTGGCTGAGATGTTTAGGAAAGCAGTGTGGTTAAGAGAACCTTTCTTTAAGCTGAGGGAATCCTCTTCCTGCTCCTTGGGGTTAGGGTCACCTTACCCTTCTACTCGACTTTTATCCTGAAGCCCTTCTTCTCCTCCTTCTTTCTGGGTATTGTGATCTCTAATATACCGTTTTTATACGTGGTTTTAGCCTTCTCAAATTCTGCGTCTTGAGGCATCTCGACCACTTTATGGTATGATTTGCCCTTTGAGTCCACAGAAACAGTTAACTTGCCATCAGAGGCATAAATTTCTATATCCTCTTTCTCAACGCCTGGTATCTCCATGATCACCTTTATTTCGTTGTCTTCTTCTATAACTTCGGTTAGTGGCTCACGGGCTTCCTTCACGGTCAAACCTGGTCTGCCAGGCAGAGGCTTCACGTTGCCAAACTCACGCACAATCGGTTTGCCATCTGGTCCTATGGTTACTGAGTAGCCGTAGACGAATGGGCCAAATTCTCTCACTACTCTCCCATCTGGTAGTCTCCTCTCTCTTACCAGCTTTTCTGGTACCTTTTCACCTAAGTCTCTAAATGCTTCGTCCATCCTGCGCTCCAGCTCCCTAATCATATCCATTAGATCGCCCGTGTAGAAGCCGGGGACCTCTATGTCGAAGAAGGGTAGCCTTATCCTACGCCTTCTAAACCATTCTTCAGAAGACAAACATAACCACCCCCAATCCTTATGTATTTGCTCTTCCTCTCTATATTAAGGTTATCGTTTAAGTAGAGGTTATAGGAGTTCCGCTGAATATATCTCCTTATCGTCTCTTGGCTACATGACCGGGAAGAATGTCCTCATAGAGGTAATGGAACTTAGCGTAATCAACTACAAAGCAAATCGTCTAACAGAAAGATTAGAGGAACACCATGAGTTTAGCCTTGTTGTGTGTTGCTGGTGAGGTAAAAGATATTTACCGCAGTTGTCAGCATAGGTTATCGCTTAGTGGCCGCTGTGGTGTAGCCTGGCTAGCATAGGGGCCTGTGGAGCCCTCAGCGTGGGTTCAAATCCCACCGGCGGCCCCATCCTACTTCTTCTCTTCCTCAGATCTATGCTTCTTTGAAAGTGTTTTATGCGCTAGCAGAACATACTCCCACTGCTTCTCGGACTTGGCTTTTAGGGGTTTACCGCACTCTGGGCAGGGTTTAACTACGCTACCTCTGGTCTTTGCTCTTCTTTTATCCGCTTCTAGGGGGTAGAAGGCCAACCCAATTGTATTTTTGTCGCTTAATGGGTTAAACTTTTCTCTTACTTCGATTGTTTTACCATTTTTTTGGTAGTAACCAAATAACTTATATAGCATGTTAAAGGAAGAGGGATGAGGGTCGACAGATGGCTGAGCCGAGGAGCAGGGTGTTAGCCTCTACGGCGCTCTTCACAGCCTTGACTGTAGCACTAAACCTCTCCCCGATAAAGTTTCCCGCACCCTTCGCGCCTTTCCTCTACTACCAGATTTGGGAGATACCCATCGTAGCGGCGCTATTCCTTTTTGGGCCGAAGGTTGGGGTGGCTGTGACGGTCATAAACACCGGAGCACTTATAGCGCTGTTTCCGGGAGCCCTACCTACAGGTCCCCTATATAATATGGTTGCCGTGTTAAGTATGCTCTTCGCCATATACGTGGCGGCAAATTTTAGGGGCTCAGCCTCGAATCTAGGGGGCGTAACACTTGTTCTCTCAACTCTTCTAGGCACAGTAAGTAGGGTGGTTGTGATGACGATTATGAATTACGCCCTCATCAGATACCCCCCACCACTAGGCTTCAGTATGCCAGAGGAGAGTATAGTTGCGCTCCTACCGCTGATAGGCGTGTTTAACGCAACGCTCGCCCTCTACACTATACCAATAGGGTGCCTAGTAGCCAAAGCGGTAGCATCCAAGATCCAGCTACCCAGATAAAACAGCCTCAAGAAGCTTGAAGCGAAGCTCTAATATGAAGCATAAACGATAGGTTAAGACGCCGGGATGGCAGAGTGGACAACAGAGTGTCCACAGTAATGCGCGGATCCGCTTGGTAAAGCGGAGCGTAAGCCTTGAGCGCCTCCACGAAAGCCCGTGACCCGTCTCGGGTCTCGAGGGTTCGAATCCCTCTCCCGGCGCCA
>CAYQXI010000087.1:0-4476 GCA_964421575.1 uncultured Nitrosopumilales archaeon | reverse complement strand
AGGTCTAGGTATTCTCGCCCCCAATCTTCTTCAGTCGCTTCTTTAACATCGAACCCCCTCAACACTTCCTTCGCTCTTGGGCAGCATCTCATCTCAACACCAGCCTTCACAAACCGCTCAGCAAGCTTAGGTAGGAAGGTTTGTGCAACATCTTTATGCACCAATATACATTCGACAGCGTTACACACAGCGGGGTACTGAACCTTCGCGTCAAAACAGACCTCAACCGCTTTAGCGAGGTCAGCGGCCTTATCCACGTAGATGTGGCATACGCCAGATGAGTGCCCTAAGACTGGTATGCGCGTATTCTCTTGCACAAATCTCACAAACTCGTTACTACCCCTAGGCACAATAAGATCAACTAAATCGTCTTGCTTCAGAAGCTCAAGTATCTCTTCCCTAGCCTCTAGTAGCTGAATCCAGCCTCTTGGGATACCCACTTTATCAGCCGCTTCTCTGATCACATTGTAGAGAGCCCTATTGATATTCGCAGCCTCCCGCCCACCCTTTAATATCACAGCGTTGCCAGACTTTAGGCAGAGACTTGATATTTGGGGTAGCACATCCGGTCTAGCTTCAAAGACCACCCCGATAACACCGATTGGGCAAGTAACCTTATAGAGCTCAAACCCGTCATCTAACTCAATGGCGTAAAGGGTCTTCCCCACAGGGTCCTCTAGTGAAGCGACGCTCCTAACCATCTCAACTATAGCCTTAATCTTTACCTCATCTAGCTTAAGGCGCTCTAAAACAGGCTTCGCAAGCCTACCAGCCTCAACCTCAGCTTGAGCAGCCTTAACATCTACAGCAGCGGCTGCTAAAAGGTTATCCTTCTCCCTCCAGATTGCCTCAGCTATCTCCAGCAGAGCTTTGTCCTTGATTGGGCGTGGTAGCTTTGCCATTTCATAGGATGCCTTCTTCGCTTCTAACGCTAACGCTCTGACGCTACTCAACCCCCTTCACCAACTTGCTGGGGACGAATAGTGTGCCTACAGGCTCGCCTCTTAGGAGCTGGTGGATAACTTGTGGGTTCTCACCATTCAGGATTGCCATAGGTATACCTGCTTTAAGAACGACTTTTGCAGCCTGAAGCTTGGTTATAAGCCCGCCAGACCCTCTATGTGCACCACCAGCGATGGCTTCGAGCTCTGGTGTTACCTCGGTCAAGGTGCGTAAGGGCTTGGGGTTCGGTGTGACGTTGGGGTCGCTTGTGTATATCCCATCTACATCTGAGAGCATCACCAAGAGGTCTGCCTTCACACTTACACTGAGAAGGGCTGCTAAGTTGTCGTTATCACCAAATTTGATTTCATCTACAGCGACCGCATCGTTTTCATTCACTATCGGAAGCACACCCCACGTGATAAGCGCCTCTAGAGTGTTCATGAGGTTCTGATGCCGCTGCTCATCCATAAAGTCCTCTTTCGTCAAAAGTAGCTGAGCAACGATCTGATTGTATTTAGCGAAGTGCTCTGCATAAGTCTTCATAAGTATACTCTGACCGACGGAAGCAGCGGCTTGCAGAAAAGGCATCTGCCTCGGGCGCGACTTTAAACCTAATACACCTAAGCCTGATGCGATAGCACCTGAAGTCACCAAGAAGATTTCACGCCCCTCCCTTCTTAAAGCCATGATCTCATCTACAAGCCTCTCGATCTTCTTCTCGCTTATCTTCGAGTCTTCTGCTGTTAAGTTGCTTGTCCCGACCTTCACCACTATTCTGGAAGCCTTCAGCAAATAGTCTTTTGGTCTGGGTAGGTCAGACGATGCAACCAACTTATCTTTAGATGTTGTGCTCAATCCTCTTCTACCTCTTTAACTTATAGCGGGGTTGTAAAAAGCCCTCCTTTTCAAGCTTATTGGCTGCCACGAGGTCACGGCACTTTCTAGCGACATCAGAGGGCTCAACCCTCTCCCCACTAACTCTGCTTATCCTCTCTGATATTTCTATCGCCGTTAAAGCGCTACCGTCTGCTAGAGCCTCGATTATCCGCTTCTCAAGCAGATCCTCCTCAACTCTCATCTCTTTGCTGCTGAGAAGATCTATAGGCTCCACACCCGGAAGCCTAGAGTAATGCTCATTAACTATCTTCCAGCCCTCCCCGGTCTTCACCATTATGACGGTTGCTCTAGACTTTATGGCGAAGTCAAGGTCACGTATCCTCCCAGCGTAGCTCAAATAGAAGGTTACCCAGGCTGTGCCATCGTTGATATGTATTATAGGCTCTTCTATCCTATACACATACTCCTTCAGCCCCTTCAGAGCTGCCTTCTCCTCCTCAACACCATTAAGCCCCATCCTCTTGAAAGGCGGCCAATCGTCAAATTTAGTGTAGCGCCTAGGCTCTATCAAAGATGCGATCTTCTCGTGATCCCGCTGCTTTATAGCCTCGAATCTAGCGGTTAAGACCTTCATTACATCTTCATCGTCCAAGGCTATGCAGCTCCGGCTAAGTGGTGAGATATAAGGTTAAGTGTAGGAGGATACTTTAGCAAAGAGGTTCCAATCAGAAGGGTTAAACTCGTTAGGGTAGTCGGAGACTTTAGCGTAGCCGTTGGCTAAGAGCCACTTATTAACATTCAAAAGGTGGGTCGAATTGTACTCAACATAGACTACGGCGACAAGCCTATTGTACTGATCCATCACATATAAGTCATCCACATCCAGATAGACCCTCTTGTTCAAGATCAAGCGGGTTAACGCTTCCTTCGCCTCACCATATCCAGCTTCACCCCTCTCAGGCGTATTTATGTCGGCAAGTCTCACCCTACCACAAGGAAAGCCGTCAAAGGTGTCACCATCCACCACGCGATACACATAAGCTGTTAAGTCGGCTTCTATGCCAACTATAGAATGCTGTGCAATGGTTGAAACCGAGACGAGTGTCTTTTCAACAGGGGTAGTTGATGAAGAACCTATGTAATACCCAGCCAACCCAGTGGCCAAAGCGATAACAAGAAGAACCGCTGAAAACTGAGCACCCCTCACGCTTCTCTTAGCCTACGCTACACGTTTATAAGCGTTGGATAACATCTTTTGAGTGCTGTGTTGAGTGTAGGTGGAGGCTTGCTGTGCTTGAGCCTAATCTGATCGTACGCGCACCAGAATACGGGAAGCTAGTTACTTTTGTGCCGAATAAGCGTTTCCCTATCCACAACTGGTTCTACTTTAAGGAGGGCTTCTCAAGAGACTTTGTTGTTAAGATGTTTGAGCTATTTGGTGTGAAGAGCGGTGCTAAGGTGCTCGACCCCTTCTGCGGCTCAGGCACAACATTAGTTGTTGCCAAGGAGTTTGGTTTAGATGCTTGTGGTGTCGATGCTTCGCCGCTCGCGGTTTTCGTGAGCCAAGTTAAGACCGCTGACTACGATGTTGATGCTTTAGAGCAGACTGCTGAAAGAATCTTCTCAAAGAAGTTTAGGAGGTGTGAGATAGGTGAGGTGAGCTGGCTCACCAAGGCTGCCTTCTCAAAGTATGCTTTGGAGGATATAGCTTTCTTCAGAGAGGAGGTGAGGAGCATAGATGATCTTAAGGTCAGAAACTTCTTTACCCTAGCGTTAATGAACTCAGCGAACAAAGTGAGCTACGGGCTAAAAGATGGTTCATATATAAGGATCGTTAAGAAGCCGCACCCACCGCTGAGAAAGGTCTTCAAAAGAATGGTCAAGAAGATGATCAAAGACATCAAATCAACCAACTATAAAGGCTCTAACATCGAAGTCTACCTTGGTGATGCGAGGAGGCTCGACTTCCTACCAGATGAAGTATACGATGTAGTAGTGACATCACCACCCTACCTCAACAAGATCGAGTACACCAAGGTCTATCGGATAGAGTATGAGCTCTTCTTCCCAGAAGTGAAGGTAGATGCACTACGCTCCTACATAGGCATAGACACAGAAGTAGACCGAGACCCCTTCCCAGACCTCAACCTACCAGTGGCTGCAAAAGCATACCTAAGGGATCTGGAGCAAGCGCTACACGAAATAAAACGAGTATGCAAAGAAGGTGCAAGGTTAGCCGTTGTGGTGGCTGAAGGCGCCTTCCCAGACCGAATAGTCCCTTGCGACCTACTGGTTGCGGAGCTCGCAGCAAGAGTAGGTTTCACGGTCAACAGAATCCTCGTAGCAGCAGAGAGGGTAGTCACAAGAGATAGAACCATTAAGATCGGGAAGGCCAGAGAAAGCATCATCCTACTACAAGAATAATGTTGTCCTAACATCAACCCATTACTATTCATATCTTGTGTGAATCGGGCTTCACCTTGTAGGTCAACCCAAATCCACACTGAAACTATCCACTTTAAATTCTCTCTTTTTTTGTTCTTTTATATAGCCTATTATCGCGTTATCTGCAACCTTGGTAATGGATGTATTCCATCCATTCTGTCTCACATAAGGTCTCAGATCAACTTTGCTTGCGATTTGAACAAATCCGCGCCAAATATCAATGAAGACCTTCTTTGGTTTATTCTGAAA
>CAYQXI010000086.1:0-9258 GCA_964421575.1 uncultured Nitrosopumilales archaeon | reverse complement strand
ACTGCACAGGCCTAAACGCGACCTGCAACCTAATAAGAGCATTTGGAGATCGATGCAAACCACTTACCACAGGATCCTACCTCAAGATATAAGGGTGGTCCCGCGGGCAGGATTTGAACCTGCGACACTCCGGTATCTGTAAGCTTGGTAGGCTGGTGCGGCTTGCCCCGGCAAGCCACTACAGCGTCTCCCCCGCTGCTAAGCGGGTCGGAAGCTCTACCAAGCTGAGCTACCGCGGGCCTATTTTCTGTGCTGCTATCGCTCGACTTTAAGCTTTACGCTAAAAATTCTTTCATCTTACTTCTGCTTTATCTTCTCTATTGTTGAGGATGCTGCTCTTATAAGCCTGAGGTATGAGCCTATTACCGCTCTTGCGGATGATAGGTCTTCTGTGGTGACTTCGATTGTTAAGTGGTCGCTTTCGTGCTCGAGCTTGACGGCCGCTCTACGTCTTCTCTCAGAGCCAGCGTCGGGTAAAAGTGCTTTGTATATCGCAGATGCTTCTTCTTTTGAGGCTGTTATGCTGATGGTCGCTTTGATGTGGAAGTTAGATGTCGTATGCTCCTCCGGCAACTTCGTGTCCACACTTTGAGCAGCACCATATCCCACTTGCTTCACGCTTCAGCTTTAGAGCGCCGCAAGAAGGGCATCTTCTTTTACTCTTCTGCAGAAGGGCTACTCTACTATATCTTACACGCAGGGTTCTGCCGTACTTCACGCCTAAGCCCTTAAGTGTCTTATCTTCTCCTCTAGCCAACGCTGCTCACCGCCTTCCTTATGATCTCCCTTATCTCTTGCCCTTTAATCTTAGCGGTCTCCGCAGCGAACATAATCTGCTCGTAGGTCAACCCACCAGCCAACCCCTTCTGCCCAGCACATAGATGCCCATCGTCAACAGTAGTTAAAGTTATCCTAGCGTCCATAACTGCTTCCTCTTCTGAATCTGGGTCGACCACCATCGCCTCACCTATTCTAGCAAATGTTACTGAAACAGGTATCTTAGATGCGGGGAGCTGTATCATACCGTCTTTCTCCTTGATATCGCCGCTCGGTGTAACCTCTACTTCAGGCATCTTTGTAGTCAGAAGCGCTGCGACAACAGCATAGCTGGTAGCATCTATCAGATTCCCATCAACATTTAAGACACTCACATCAACAAATATAGCCCTAACCTTCTGCCCAGGGATGAGCACAAGCTTAGACAGATCGATCATATTCGATTCCCTAACCCCTCTGTCAACTACTCTTGAGAGCTCAATCGCGTCCTCATCGGGTGGACCGGGTTCAGCGTAAGGTGAGGCCAAGGGGAGTATCTCAGCATTCACAACCAGAAGCCCCTTATCCGGAGTGTCGGGGAACGGTGCACCTATCTCAATCTTCACACCAGCTATCACCTGCGTGTTACCTAAACTTACTTGAGCAGAGCCATTTGCTTTCTGGATAACGTTGCACTTTATATCAATCGGCCTATAATCTAGAAGCGCCCTCCCGTCGAGCCGCCTCCCTTGAGCCAGCAGCTCGATCATATGCGCCTTTCTCAGATGCTCCATTATAAAGGACCGTTTGGATACCGCCACTTTTACTCAGCCTCCTCCGGCTGGTTAAGCCCACCCTTAAAGTATCTCTCCATCAGCGCCTTTCGCTGAGCCTCATATAGCTTTCTGCAACCCGATAAGGCTAGGTCTATCCCTTGCTTGAACTCCTCATGTGTAAGCACGCCATCGAGCTGAAGTAGAGTTATTATATTTAGGTTAGGCATAACCGCGACAGGCATATCAGCTTCACCCTCTTTATCCTCGATGTCGCTCAAATCTAAGACCATCGTCCCTTCTACCTTACCAGCAGCGCAGGCAACCACCAGATCATACATACTTATGCCAGCATCAGCTAAAGCAAGAGAAGCAGCTGTTATACCCGCGCACCTTGAGCCGCCGTCTGACTGAAGCACCTCTAAGAATATGTCTATAGCGGTTCTAGGGTATTCTTCAACTAAAATAGCAGGTTCAAGCGCTTCTCTGATAACCTTGGAGATCTCTATCTCCCTTCGTGTAGGTGCGGGTGGTTTCCTAACATCGGTCGAGAAAGGAGACATATGGTATCTACACCGAACCACACATCTGTCCGGTAAAGCGAGGTGCTTTGGATGCACCTCCTTTGGTCCGTACACAGCAACTATTATCTTATTCTTACCCAACTCGATGTAAGCTGAACCATCAGCGTTCTTCAGCACACCTACCTCAAGTCTGAAAGGTCTAAGTTCGTCGACTCTTCTGCCATCTACCCTTATGCCGTCATTTATTAGCTTACCCAACTCAACCACCTTCTTCCTTAACTCCCAGCATAGCTTGAACTTTTTTGGTCAAATCTGCTAGGTGAGCCTCCTCTTCAACCAGCTTGATCGCCTTCACCGCCTTTATTATCCCTTCTGGTCGGCCGACTACTACTATCACCCCGTTCTGCCCTATCGTAAGCTTACAGCCTGTTCCAGCCTCTATCGTCCTTATCATAGAACCCTTCTTACCAATAAGCCTAGGAACCTTAGTAGGCGCTATTTTAACAACTTCTCCCTTAGTGATCTTGCCTAAACCCGGACCGGAGACCGAAAGGATAGGGTCTCTGGTTCGATCAAAGGCTGTAACTACCGCCGCTATTAAGTCACCAACATCAAACTTCTTAACAAGAGACTCTTGCCCGGGTGTAAAATTCTTGCCATACACGTTTTTCGCTGGTAAGTAAGCCATGAAACAGGAGTTGATATCCACCTCCCAGACGAAGGCTGAGTAGTCAACGATCTTACCGATTACAAGGTCGTCTACCCTCGGTATATAAGGACCTGTTAAAGGTATTACTCTAACACCCTCTTGCCCAAATTCTGCTAACCCTATCCTTGTCGAATAGAACTTATTGCCTCTTTTAACGACGTTTGCTAGTGGTCTGTAGTTGCCTTCGGTTATCAGCTCCCCCGGTATGACATATTTTCTTTTGACTTCCGGCATTTTGATCAAGCCTTCGCTACTGAGATCTGGGCTGAGCCTTTTGTTGTTGAACCGAGTTTCTCCACAAGTGTAGAATGAATGCCTGCTGGTATATCTACGATTGCTGTCATGGAGCCGTCTTCACCCCAGTCTTCCTTAACTATTTCGCCGTAGCTCTTAATTATCCCAACACTCTGAGGTGCGTATTGGGGCGGTATTCTAATCAGTAATCTGATCCTCTCGGATTTAAGTGGGAGGATGGCTCTGAGCTGCTCAACTATCGTTTTAGTCTGCTCCTCCGCGCTCTTGAATGGATCAATAGATACCTTTGCCTCCTGTAGCGCTTGCTCAATTCTAAGAGGTGGGTGCGGCAAGCCTGTCCTAGGGTCTACATAATTCCTCGAGATAATCTCTATTATCTGCTTCCTCTTCTCGTTAATGAGCCTTCTTCTCTGCTCGGTAGTTAGCTGGAGTTCACCCTTATTAAGAATGGTTAATGCTGCTTGTGATACGTTAGTTGTCTGAAAATACTTCTGAAGCTTTTCGGTTGAAACACGTAACCCTTTCGAGGCGTCAGAAAAGACTTCATCAACAACTATAACTTGTGAGGGCGGTATATTCTTACCCATCTTATAGTTCAAAGCGGCATCTGGATTTACCAATATCTCAAAATGCTCACCACCCACTGTGAGCCGAACTATAGTGTATTTTGTCGACATACCTCTCCCTACCAGTTAGACAGAAGATAGTAAAGTAGGCTATTTAAACTAGTATTTCAACTTCTGAGTCGCTAATAAAACGCTGTTCTTTTTACTGCTTCGGCTTCTCCCTATTTCTAGCTCTACTTGCCAGCTCTTCTATCTCTTTTTCTGTGAGGAACCTCATCTTCTTCGTCGCCGCATCTACCACGGCTATCTTTATGTGCTTTATACCAGACTTGTCTTCACTAACGGTGTAGATGGCCTCGATCGCTAGCACACAGGCTTCCTCAAGCTTCTTATTCGGCTGATAGTTCTGCTCAAGAAACTCCATCACTTGATCGCTCCCTGCACCTATAGCCACAGCCTCGTATCCGAGGTAAGTGCCGCTCGGATCTGTCAAGTAGATAGCTGGGCCGTTTCTGTCTACACCCGCTATTATAAGTGAGACACCGAATGGTCTGACACCAGCATACTGAGTGAACTGTTGGCATATATCGGCTATCCTTCTAGCTATGGTTTCAACTTCGGCTGGTTCATCGTAGATCAGCCTATTACTCTGCGCTATTATCCTCGCGTGATCTACCTGCACTCTGGCGTCTGGGATATAGCCTGCGGCTGCTACAGCGATATGCTCATCGACTTGGAAGATCTTTTGAGCGCTCGTCTGGCTCTGAAGTTTTCTCGTCTTCTCTTCTACCGCGAGCACAACGCCATCAGCCGCCTTTATCCCAACGGCTAAGGTTCCTCTTCTAACAGTTTCTATCGCGTATTCTACTTGATATAGCCTACCGTCTGGTGAAAATACTGTTATCGCCCTATCATATCCTGCCGCTGCTGGAAACATAACCGCATCCCTTATCTATCCTTACTTTACCGATGAATTTAAACATTAACACAACCTCTGGTGGTTAAAGGTTGAGGGTGTCTGAGCGCATCACATTTAGCGGGCATGTGAATATCAGCGCTACACATAAAACAACATTCGAGATCACGAAATCCAAGAGCCTCACAAAAAGAGGGGACTGTATAATCGGCGTCGCAGCTGACAAAGCCTGTGCAGACCTCGATTGGAGGATCAAAGAAGCACTACGAAAAGGAGGGGTTGTGCACCTCACTATTTGCGTAGGCGACCTAAGCTTTAAGGTTAGGGCCAAAGGTTCGCCACAACTAACACTAACAGATGAAGAGGATATAGTTGTTAGGCGCAGCAGTTACATATGCCCTCGGACGCTCGCGGTGAAAGCGACTGCGGCCGCGTGTGACATCCCAAGAGATATTGTTAATCGGCTGAAGTCAGAAGGTTGCAGAGGCTACCTTCTGATAGAAGTGGAAACCTAAAAAATTTCTCACTATCCGGAGGTGCTATTAGGTTACTGTAGTTTAAGGTAGTCAGATACTATGCTGCTCAATCTTTCTTGAGCCATCTGTAGTCTAAGCCTCTTCTCTTTAATTGAAGCACGCATACTATCTAACCAACCTTCCTTCTCAACCAAGACTTTGGCTAGGGTTTGTGGCGCTGGTCCGCCTTCCACTTCCCTTCTAGCTATGAAGGTAGCGGGGTTGAGTGCGTTTCTAACAGCTTCTTCAGATAGGGATAGGGTTCTGCCTAAGACCTTCTTTGAGCAGCTGTTTATTGCCTCGAGGTTTATCTTAGAGGGCTCAATCCCCTTTTCCACTGCTTCCTTAACTAACATTCCGACTATTGTATGCGCGGCTCTAAATGGTACACCGCACTCTCTTACTAAGGTGTCTGCAAGCTCTGTTGCTGTAGCGTAGCTCTGCTCCACAAGCATCCTCATCCTACTTCTATCGACCTTAAGCGTAGCGACCATACGCTCAACTATCTTGAGTGTAGAGAGGGTTAGTTTACAGCCCTCCCAAAGGATTGCATTCAACTCCTGAAAGTCTCGGTTGTAGGAGAATGGAAGACCCTTACAGAGTGTGAAGGCTGCTGTAAGCAGACCAACTATGCGTGCACACTTTGCTCGCGCAATCTCAGCCGAATCAGGGTTCTTCTTCTGGGGCATAATGCTGCTGGTCGATGAGTATTCATCAGCAAGTTCAACCATCTTGTAGCCGTCTGAGCTGAAGAGTACTATCTCCTCGCAGAGCCTGCTTAGATCTGTGGCTATTAGCGCGTAGGCGGCTAGAGCCTCTAAGATGAAGTCTCTTGAACCCACGCCATCCATAGAGTTAGTTAGTATGCCGTCGAAGCCGAGCAGCTCTGCCGTTAGACGCCTATCTATCTTGTGGCTTGTGGTCGTCAAAGCGCCTGAGCCAAGTGGCGAAAGATTAACCCTACCGTACACCTCAAGTAACCTTGTTAGGTCTCGTGCTAAGGCCTCGAAGTGTGCTGCGAGTAGGTGCCCGAAAGTTGTAGGCTGAGCGATTTGAGTATGGGTGAATCCCGGCGCTAAAGTATCTTTTTCGCTTCTCGCTCTGTCTAAAAGGGTCTGTAGGAGGGTAAGTAGGCTTTCAGCTATATCTAGCAAATACTCTCTTAGTCTGATTCTTAGACAGGTTGCTACTTCATCGTTTCTTGATCTGGCTGTGTGGAGCCAGCCGCCTTGCTCGCCCACAATCTCTATAACCTTCGATTCTATTGCTTCATGAATGTCCTCGAACCCCTCTTTAGCTACCTCACTATAACCCTTAGCCCTTATATGCTGAAGTGCGGAGAGTATCTTCGCCCCGGCTTCAGAAGGGATTATCTTTTGTTTGATCAGCATAGCGACGTGCGCCTCGGTCACTTTGAGATCCGCTTCGAAGATCTCTTCATCGATAAGGAGGGAGCTTGTGTACTCTACTGCGGATTTGTCCATCTCCTCTGGTAGCCTTCCCTTTCTTAGGATACCTTTGGTCAACTTAGCCACTTCTCCTTTTTGCGTTCTTTTTCAATCGCCTCGCCGAGGCTATGTAGTCTGTTAGTGCTGTAAAAGCCCTTCCAGCATCAACCATGCTCACTACTATTATTGTGTCGGTGTAGCAGCTTATCGTATCCTCAATATTTATGTGCCTTCTCGAGAGCTGCGTTATGAAAGATACAGCACAGCCTGGTGTCTTTATTATCTTAATAGGGCTCCTAACTATTATTGCAGCCAGATTGGTTGTGCTCTCAAGGATCTCATCGCTTCTAAACAGCTTCACAACACCCTCATATAACCTCTGGTCAAAGAGAAGTGTAATCGCATCTATACTCTCAGATATCTGAAGAAACTCCTCTCTATAGCTTAGAAGCAGATTACCAACCGCCTCAAGGGTTTTCCTTCTTTTTTCAACCGAGAGCTTTGCGACATCCGTGCGAACGGTTACCGTGCTGTTCATAACCACATCAAGAACGTCTTCCGCAACAACCTTATATCTCCCCCTCAGCCTCTTAAGAGAAGTAACCAAACTTTCAATCTTCACTCCACGGCCGAGCCTCTCCTCCACAGCAGGCTTCAGCACCCTCGCAATAGCCGTTAGATTACCGTAGCCCCTATCTAACGCATCTTGAATAGAGAGATCACTATCCACAACATCCCTAACAGCTTGGATTATGGTCGGTTTGACCGAAACCAAGTCAACTATACCCAAACTTGATACGGACAACACCAAAAAATATAAAAACGTTACTATAGGCAGAGTTCAAACCTTGATGAAGGTCATATTAGCATACTCCGGAGGGTTAGACACCTCCGTAGCCATAAAGTGGCTCGAGGAAAAATACAGTGCTAAAGTAGTGACTCTCACCGTAGATGTCGGACAGCAAGAAGACCTAAAGGCTATAGCGGAGAAGGCCAAGATGCTGGGGGTCGAAAGACACTACAGCATCGACGCTAAAGAAGAGTTCGTCAAAGACTACATATATCCATCGATTAAAGCCAACGGGCTCTACGAGGGCAAATACCCTCTCTCAACCGCCCTCGCCAGACCCCTTATAGCGAGCAAGCTCGTTGAAATAGCTCTAAAAGAGAAGGCAGATGCGGTAGCGCACGGATGCACAGGTAAGGGGAACGATCAAGTCAGATTCGATGTTACGGTCAAGGCGCTGGCACCACAACTAAAGATTATAGCCCCGGTGCGTGAATGGAACCTCTCAAGAGAAGAAGAGATTCAATACGCGAAAGAGCATGGTGTGCCTGTTGTGGAGAAGAAGTCCGTCTTCAGCATAGATCAGAATCTCTGGGGTAGGTCGATAGAAAGCGGTCCTCTTGAGCAGCCTGACTTTGAGCCGCCTGAAGATGCGTTCGAGTGGGTGAAGCCGGTGTCGAAGACGCCTGATGAGCCTGCTTATGTTGAGTTGGGGTTTGAGGATGGTGTACCAGTTTCCTTAGATGGCTCGGAGATGGCTCCCATCGAGCTCATATCATCCCTTAATGAGAAGGCTGGTCTGCACGGTGTGGGTGTCATTGACCATATCGAAGATAGGTTGGTTGGTATCAAGTCAAGAGAAGTCTATGAGTGTCCAGCAGCAGTATGCATCATAGAGGCACATAAAGACCTTGAGAAGATGGTCCTAACAAGACACCAGCTGATGTTCAAGGAGATTGTTGATAGGGAGTGGGCTTGGCTCGTCTACAGCGGGCTCTGGGTCGACCCTCTACGCAAAAATCTAGATGCTTTTATCGACTCTACTCAAAAGGCTGTAAACGGGAGCGTGAGGTTAAAGCTGTATAAGGGTGGGTTTAGGGTTGTTGGTAGGAAGGCTAAGAAGTCGCTCTACGATATTAAGCTCGCCACATATGAGAAGACATCTGTCTTTCAGCAGAGGGCTGCCGAAGGTTTCGTAAGTTTGTGGGGTCTACCCTCCACAACCGCATACCAGTTATTTGAAAAGTAGAAGGAGGTGAGCCGGTATAGATGAATGTAAAATGTAGTGAATGCGACGCCCAGATCAATGTGCCAGACGACGCGGTTTCGGGCGAAATCGTCACATGCCCAGACTGTGGTCTAAACTACGAAGTGGTCAAGAACGAGGACGGCATACTCCTCAAACCAGCTGAGAGCATGAGCGAGGACTGGGGCGAATAGTAAGCAGATGACCATAACACTAACTCTGCTCTACGACCGCATACGCTGGGACGAAAAAGAGCTTCTGAATAGCGCAAGAGCAAAGGGGCTGAATGTAAAGGAAGTCGACGCTAAAACCACCCTCTTCAACCTAAATGAAACCAAGGCTGAAGAAGATTACGGCGATGTGGTTCTACAGAGGTGCATAAGCCACACCAGAGGCACCTGCGCCTCAGCCTGCTTAGAGAGCAAAGGTATTCTGGTCGTGAACAGAGCCTACGTCTCAGAAATCTGTGGTAACAAGCTGTGGTCTACACTAGCCTTGATCAGAGCGGGTGTGCCGACACCAAAGACTATCATAGCGTTCACACCAGAATCCGCTCTGAAGGCTGCAGAAGAAATCGGTTACCCTGTTGTGCTAAAGCCTCTGGTAGGGAGCTGGGGGCGAATGGTAGGCGCTCTACGTGATAGAGAGGTGGCAGAGGCGATCATCGAGCTAAGAAGCCAGATGAACGGCGCGGCTAACGAGATTTTCTATGTGCAAGAGAAGGCTGAACGAGCCCCCAGAGACATAAGATGCGACGCAGGAG
>CAYQXI010000085.1:0-2423 GCA_964421575.1 uncultured Nitrosopumilales archaeon | reverse complement strand
TTTAAAGCAGCCTACACACATGCTTATGTGATTAAGGTTGGCGAAAAGAATCTATTTGTTCGAAGAGGGCGATGGGAAGAACAAGAAGCTACTTGGCGGTAAAGGTGCCGGGCTCTGTGAAATGACCCAACTCGGTTTGCCAGTACCGCCTGGCTTCATTATAACTACAGAGGTTTGTAAGGAGTATTATGCCAACGGTAGGAGGCTGCCCGAGGGGCTTATGGATGAGGTTAAAGAGTATATGAAGAAGATCGAGGCTAAGGTTGGTAAGAAGTTCGGCGACCCCAAGAACCCTCTTCTGGTTTCGGTGAGGTCTGGTGCCGCTATCTCTATGCCCGGCATGATGGATACTGTGCTAAACTTGGGTTTGAATGATGAAACCGCCAAGGGGCTTATAGAGCAGACGGGCGATGAAAGGTTCGTTTACGATTCCTATAGGCGGTTTATCCAGCTCTTTGGTAAGGTTGTGCTTGGTGTTAGAGATGAGTTGTTCTCTGAGGTGTTTGAGCGGGTGAAGAGGGAGGCTGGTGTTAAGTTTGATAACGAGTTATCGGCCGAGCATCTAAAGAGAGTTATTAAGGAGTTCAAGGAGATCGTTCAACGGGAGACTGGCAAACCCTTCCCAGAAGATCCTTATGAGCAGCTCGAGAAGGCGATAGCAGCGGTATTCAACAGCTGGATGGGCAAAAGGGCCGTTGATTACAGAAGAGAGTTTAAGATAACCCCCGATATCGCGGATGGAACCGCTGTTAACATCGTCACTATGGTCTTTGGTAATATGGGTGATAGAAGCGCTACTGGTGTGGTCTTCACAAGAGACCCTGCGACTGGCGAAAAGAGGCTCTACGGTGAGTTTCTGATCAACGCTCAAGGTGAGGATGTGGTAGCGGGTATACGCACACCCAGACCTATAGAAGAGTTAGCAGAAGTTATGCCTGAAGCGTATAAAGAACTGATTAGGGCTGCCGAAATACTTGAGCGGCACTTTAAGGAGCCTCAAGATATAGAGTTCACTATAGAGGATGGGCGCTTCTACTTGCTACAAACCAGAAATGCGAAGATGAATGCAGCAGCCCTTGTCAAGACATCTGTTGATATGACTAAAGAGGGGCTTATAACGAAAGAGGAGGCTCTTAAGCGAATCAAACCAGAGTTGTTGGAGCAGCTTCTACATAAGCGTGTAGACCATAGGGCTAAACCTCCGATACTCGCAAGTGGGTTAGGTGCTTCTCCAGGTGCTGCGACTGGTAGGGTTGTCTTTGACGCTGATGAGGCTGAGAGGAGGGGTAGGGCTGGTGAGAAGATCATCTTGGTTAGAGAGGAGACGAAGCCAGAGGATATCCACGGCTTCTTTGCCTCAGAAGGTGTGTTGACCAGCAGAGGAGGTATGACAAGCCACGCGGCGGTCGTGGCTAGGAGTATGGGTAAGCCTTGTGTCGTCGGCTGCGGCGCTATTCACATAGATTATGATAAGAAGCAGTTCACGGTTGGAGATTATGTGATCAAGGAGGGTGACTGGATCACAATAGATGGTGGGCAAGGTCTGGTCTACTTAGGGCAAGTGCCTCTAGTCGAGCCAGAGTTATCGGGCGAGTTCTATGAACTGCTCAGTTGGGCTGACGAATATAGGAAGCTTGGAGTTAGGGCTAATGCTGATACACCTGAAGCCGCCGCTCTAGCTAGAAGGTTTGGTGCAGAAGGTATAGGTCTATGCCGGACTGAGAGGATGTTTAATGCCGCTGATAGGCTCCCCATAGTGGTTGATATGATTATGGCTGATAGTGAAGAGGAGAGGAGGAGGTGCTTAGAGAAACTCCTCCCGCTGCAGAAACAAGACTTCAAGGAGATCTTGAAGGCGATGGAGGGCTACCCTGTGACGATTAGATTGCTCGACCCACCTCTACACGAGTTCCTACCTAACGTGCTGCAGCTCCAGAAAGAGGTTATGGAGTTAGAGGCTTCAAACGCACCTACGGAGGTTCTTGAGAATAAGCGTAAGATGCTTCAGAAGGCTCTGGCGCTTGCTGAAGTCAACCCGATGCTTGGACATAGGGGTGTGAGAGTAGGCATAACTTACCCGGAGATCTACGAGATGCAGGCTAGAGCGATCTACGAGGCACTTGCTGAGCTCAGAAAAGAGGGTGTGAACGCTATAGCGCAGATAATGATCCCTCAAGTAGCTATGGTGGAGGAGCTGAGGTATCTGAAGGAGGTCATCAATAGAGCGAGGGTTGAGGTTGAGCAGAAGTATGGCATGGAGTTGAAGGTGAAGTATGGGACGATGATAGAGGTTGTGAGGGCTGCTCTCACAGCTGGTCAGATAGCTGAGGTTGCTGAGTTCTTCAGCTTCGGAACAAACGACCTCACGCAAGCTACCTTCAGCTTCAGTAGAGAAGATGCTGAAAACAAGTTCCTACCGATAT
>CAYQXI010000084.1:0-5029 GCA_964421575.1 uncultured Nitrosopumilales archaeon | reverse complement strand
TATGTGACCCAAACTGTCTACCGCCACACCTGAGCCTATTCCGCTGATAGGGTAGAGGTTAAAGAAGTGGTCACGAACGAATTGAACCGTGCTGATATTCACGACACTTCTACTCACCTTAGAAACAGCTTCTACAATCTTTTCTTCAAATTCGCTAGGGAAAGACGGCATACATTATCCACATAGTAAACCGGCAAATAAGATAGATAAAAGGATTAAGTTTGAAAAATAAAAGATGGTGAAAGGGAGATTAGCTCCCTTCCACAACCTCATATGGGATAGATACTGGTAGCGTCACGACCCTAGGAACGTTAAATCCGTCTGGAGTACCGTTAGGTAGCCAACCGAATATCTGAGCAACTCCATATAAGTCGAGTGTAGAGATCCCTACAGACCTTAGCCCCCAGCTCGTCAAGACAGGGTACATAAGATCCTCTGGGATATCTGTATGACCTAACCCGAGCGCGTGTCCTAGCTCGTGCAGCGTAACAGCGTAAACAACATTTTCAGTGTATCTTGACCCGACTCTTACGGTGACGGTGATATTCTTGAATATGTTGCTTTCTTTGAATGAGGTCTGAGTCTCACCACCTATCCTAAACTTTCCTTCGTCTGTGAATCTGATCTTGACGTTAGCGTCATCTGAATCGGTCAGCTTCAGAACTATGTTGGAGAGGTAGCTGTAGTCGCTATATTGTGAAGCGAAGACTCTTAGCGTATCGTTCCAAGTCCTGATCGCTTTGATTACAGCGTCAGTGTAGTTTGCTGCGAGCGGGCTTTCCTCGACCTTAATGGTTATTGTGGTGTGATCCCAGGTTCCGCCTAGGGTGCTTATGCTGTAGGTACGTAGCGTTGTAGTGGTTTCTAATGTGCCATCGAGTTTTAAGAGATATATTCCAGCCAGCCTCACCATCTGCGCCTTAAAGGAAACATTGTAGACCCCTTCGCTCTCTGTAGGCTCTACTCTGCCCTGTAGCAGAGCAAGGTATTGCTTGCTTCCTTCATCGACGACTCTGATCTGTATGATCAAAAGACCGTATTTGGTCTTGGTGTTGAAGACGCCTCTCCCAGATTCAACAGAGTAGGTCTTATCGCCTACAGTAAGTTGTCCCTCTTCAACTACTAAGACGCCTTGGTTACGCCAACTATAGATGCTGCCTGCTAGAGATAGCGCTGCGTCGGTCGTTGAGGCTTTAGCCCCTCTGCTAATGTTCTTCGCTTCGCCAGCAGCAGTAATATTGAAGTCTGCCTCACTAAGCTCCGGTGGCTGAAAGATCGGTGGTAGGGGTGTGGGTCTTTCGAAGCGTGCCTCTGGGTAGCCTTTACTATTTTGCTTAACTAAACTAAAACCATAGTTAGTAGTTGTAGGGGTTGGGGTGTTGTTCTTCACAGATGCTGCTTCAGCCTGCATCTGTACCACAAGCGAGCCGATTAGTAGTGCCGCTACCAGCGTGGTCACAGCAAGTATAGCCAGCTTGCTCGCGCGCATCGCACCACCGCCTAAACCATATACTTGGGCAGTAATTTAGGAACCCTATTACCAAAGACGGGTATTGGAATAGGAACGACCGTTTCAGGCAAGATTTATCGCTTGCATAAGTAGCACCCTAAGTGGGTTTGCTTAGTGATCTTGACTCTAAGATGGAGGAAAAGGGCTTAGATGGTATCTTAGCGTTAGGCGACTCCACATCAAACAACCCAGAGCTACTGTACCTTGTAGGCTGCTCTATACCAAGGGGAGGTATTTATGTTAAGAGGAGGGGGGAGGAACCGATCTTAGTTGTGAGTGAAACAGACTTGGGCTCAGCTCGATCGAGCAGAGTTAAAAATGTCAAGAGCTTTTGTGAAGTAGGCTACTATAGGCTGCTGGAGGAGGATGCAAAGCACGCCTACATCAACCTAATCACTCAGCTCGTGGCTGATGCTGGTCTTGAGGGTAAGGTTGTTATCTACGGCAGAAATAAGCCGAATGTAATCCTACAGATATCTTCTGCGTTAAGGCAGAGGGGGTTTACTGTTGTTGAAGAGAACTCGCCGACGCTCTTAGAAGAGGTTATGATGACTAAAGATAATCGAGAAATCGAAGCCATTAAGCGAGTAGGCGAAATAGCTTGCAAGATAGCGAGGGAGGTTATAGAGCATCTTACATCCTGCAGAGTAGGCGATAGGCTCATATACAAGGGAGAAGAGTTGAAAGTAGGACACATTAAACGCCTACTCCGCGTACTCTTGGCTGAAAACAACCTTAAACCCATAGATGAGATGATCTTCGCACCAGCCCCAGGGTCCAGCGACCCACACTACACAGGCTTAGATTCTGAGCCCGTCAGAGTTGGGCAGCCCATAGTCTTCGACCTCTTCCCACAAGGCAGCGAAGGATACTGCTTCGATCTAACCAGAACGATCTCCATAGGCTCACCTACACCAGAGTGTAAGGAGATGTATGAGGCCGTGCTCGAAGCCCAGCTCACCGTGTTAGATCGTTTGAGGAGCGGTATGCTCGCCAAAGAGGCTATGGAGGCTGCTTGTAGTGTCTTCGAGAAGAAGCGCTACGACACACCACGAACCAACCCAAAATTAACCAGAGGGTTTACACACAGCTTAGGGCACGGCGTAGGTCTAACTATTGGTGAGAGACCCTATCTATCACTTTACTCACAAGATAGAATCGTGGATAGGCAAGTCTTCACAGTAGAGCCCGGGCTTTATGATCCTAGGCTCGGTGGAGTTAGGTTAGAAGATGTGGTCGTTATGGAGGGTGGTGTTGCCAGAAACCTTACCGATCTTGAGAAGGTGCTTGTGTATTAGCGTAGCCGCTGTAAGATTGCTTCAGCCTCAGCTACTCTCATCCTCGCAGCGATGTAATCTCCTTTCTCCATAAGGGCTGTAGCTTGCTCAACAAGTTTTGATGCCTCCTGCAGCATCCTCTCCTCCCTCTCCACATTTACGCCTTTCGCTCTGCTTTCGTTGAGCCTCTTCTCTATCTGCTGAATCCTGTCCGCTACCTTTTTGAGCTCCTCGTTTAGGCTCTTCTTCATCTGCTTCATAGCTTCATTTATCTGCGCAACGGCTGCGCCTAGGTTCCCGGCTTGTAGTTGGCGTCTGGATAAGTTCAGCTCCTCTATCTGCTCCTTGAACCTACCCCTCACATCTTCTGCGCTAAAGATTCTACCTAAGGTTCTGTTCACGTACTCCTCGGCCAGCCTCCTCTTCTCCTCAGCGTACGCTTTGTTCAAGCTGCTCACCAAGTGGCCGAGCATACTCTTAGCTTCAGCGACCCTTCTGCCGGCGCCTAAGGTGTCTCCTCTAGCGGAGAGAGACTTCGCCTCCTCCACGAGCTTCGAAACCGCCTCAAGCTTCTCGCTTAAGTTGGAGGTAGTGTAGCCTTTGGCAGCAGCTGAATCTGTTAGGTTCTTGAGGCCGCTCAGCAAGATACTCATTCTTAGGGTTGAGTGTGTGGCAGCCACTATCTGCTCCTCTTCGCTCTCTTTGATCTCGGCTGCTATACTCTTCACTATGTTAAGCGCCTTTAGCGAGGTGTTTAAGGCATCTTGATAAGTTCCCTCATTTAATGCCTTCCGTGCTCTTTCTGCTAATGTCTCCGCTTCTTTTAAGCGGCTTTTCAGCGCCTCGTATGCTTTGTTGCCCTCTTCCCCACTCAGCACCGTTTGTACGTTTTTGATAGCTCTTTCAAGAATCTGGTTTAGTGCGTAGGCTGAGTTCTTAACTTCCCCCGCTTCCGCTTCGGTTAATGTGAGCTGAGGAACGGTTAGAGCTGCGAGGAGTATGAGGGTTGCTATAGCAGCCGCCTTAACCGCGATCATCGCCTTGCCCCGCCTTCTATAGGTATTGGTGTTGATTTTAGGGATTCTGAGGAACGTCTGTTCCACCTCCGTTTTCAGGCTCCTCTCTTATATACACAAGGTTCTGCCCTCCGACCTTCTTCACACCAACCAACCCTTCACGCTGAAGCCTTCTGACCATCCTCCACATCGAGGTCTTAGGTAAGTTAAAGCGGCTTCTGAGCTCAGCCTCAAAGGCTTCCCCTCCAGCCTCAGCCAGAAACCTCAACACCTCCTTATCATCAGCCCTCAAATCTGGTTTCGACACAAGAATCTTCTCCACATCTACAACGCGCTTCTCCTTCACATATGACTTGGCAGCGCGTCTCCTCCTCAAAGTAATCCAAGTAACAACACCACCAACCAACCCAACACCAGCCACAAGAGCAGTATAGCCTAACCAACCCAACCATCTTACTTCGCTTTGCTGTGTAGCTGTGGTTTTGATCAGTGCGACGATGTAGTTTAGGGTCAGCACTCCTCCTTCAAATACTATCGTTAAAGCTTCTCCTTCGCTGCTGATGCCGAGAGGCGCCTTATTCAACCCAACGACTGTGAGCTCTTTCGGCAGCCTAACCGTGATATTCACTGGAGCGTCTATTGTGAATGTCCAGAACCTACCAGTTTTGTTGGTTAGGTCTTGTGTGAAATATGATACCTTTATGTCTGTCAGACCTAAGGTATTGACTTCAAGACCGTTTTGTGTGAAGTTGTAATCAAGTAGGAGTCCGTCTCCGCTCACCACTATCAGCTCTTCGAATCTTTCGCCGAAGAGCGTTAAGTTGATTGAGGGTAGGAGGGGGTTGGCCTCAACCTCATACTCGATCCAAACGTATCCATCGGCGTAGATCGTGGCTGTTAGACGCTTGGGCTCGTAGGTGGCTGGGGTGGCTTGTGCAATAGGTGTGAAGAGTAGTAAAGCTAACGTTGCTGCGAGAAGAACCGTCTTTGCGCTCGACTCAGACACCCCTCTTGAAGTGTGCTCCCTTATCTTACGCTCATAAACGATTTCTATCACCCCTAATTAAGGTATTGGTGTGAGTGAAGTAAAGTATCGTATGCTGGAGCATATGACCGACGCATACGTAGAAGCCTATGGGAAAGATTTAAGCGAAGCGTATGCAAACGCAGCCTACGCACTAACAGACATAATCATCGATATAGAGAGCGTGAAAACTGAGTTAAAG
>CAYQXI010000083.1:0-6364 GCA_964421575.1 uncultured Nitrosopumilales archaeon | reverse complement strand
AAGATTGTAGAAGCTGTTTCTAAGGTGAGTAGAAGTGTCGTGAATATCAGCACGGTTCAATTCGTTCGTGACCACTTCTTTAACCTCTACCCTATCAGCGGAATAGGCTCAGGTGTGGCGGTAGACAGTTTGGGTCACATAGTTACCAATCATCACGTGGTTGCTGGGAGTAGGGAGGTTGTGGTTACAACCTACTCAGGTGCTAGATATGAGGGTTGGGTTGTAGGCGTAGATCCGGCTACCGATATAGCGGTTGTGAAGGCTAGGGCTGAAGATGTTCAGCCGGCTGAGTTAGGTGATTCAGACGCTCTGCAGGTTGGGCAGCTCGCTATCGCCATAGGCAACCCATTCGGCTTCCTTTTAAGAGGCGGGCCAACAGTTACAATCGGTGTTATAAGCGCGCTGAATAGGTATATTAGGCTTGAGGATGGTAGGGTCTATGAGAACCTTATACAGACCGATGCTGCGATAAACCCCGGTAATAGCGGAGGCCCCCTTATCGATACTACTGGTAGAGTTATCGGCATAAACACCGCGATGATCTCTCAGGCTCAGGGTATTGGGTTCGCTGTGCCAGTGAATACCGTTAAGATGATTTTCGATGACCTCATAAGGTTCGGCAGAGTAATCAGACCTTGGCTTGGTATAGTTGGTATGGATGTTACAAAGGAGGTTGCCAGATACTACGGGTTAGGTGTTGATAGAGGGGTGTTGGTAGTTAGAGTGGTTCCAGACGGGCCTGCGGCTGAAGCAGAGATAGAAGAGGGTGATGTTATAGTTAGTATAGATGGCGTGCGTATAAGTGGTATACATGATCTGCAAGATATAATCAAGAAGAAGGGAGTAGGTTCTCAAATCGAGGTGCTGCTCAAGCGGGGCGAATTCGAAGGTGTCGCTAAAGTGATGCTAGCCGAGGCGCCTACCTAGCGAAGAAAAATAGATGTAAGTAGATATATTAGCAAAATTTATAAAGCTGTGTGCTGGAGCGTCACCAGCAAGAGATGATCAGATTTGAGTAAGAAACCATCAGATCAAAAAGGCGGCCTAAACGGCTGGAAGTACAAGTGCTCCTGCGGCTTCGAGACCCTACAGGTCGGAAGTGCTGTCGCACATATAAACGCGAACCCAGGACACCAGCTCCAAAGAATAGAGCTGTAGGGGCACTCTTCTACAAATTTTTCCAGCTGTAGGCGGGACTTTTTCTACAAAGTTAGTGTTCTTTATGTTTAGCAGATCTTCTACGTTTTTTCACCTGCGCCTTTGTATGCGTAAATTTGAAAACCATGAGGAACTTGACGCAACCTATTTCTCTTACTGCTCTTGGCGATGCATATTTGGCCTCTATGACCTTGCTTACGATGTTGTTGCCGGCTAGGTTCAGTATTGGTGTCTCCTCAACTATCTTGAGAGCTTCATCCAGATCAACAACTTCTTCACCAAAGTAATCGGGTGAGATGTGTATAACGAGATTGCCTTCACTTATGGTTTTGTTCAGAAGATCGGCGTCGCAGATATTTGCCATCCTTATGTCTCCACTTGTGATAAGTTTAACGCAGAATCTGCTCTTACTCAAAACTATCACGTGGACTTTAGAGAGGATTTTGCACCGCAAGCTTCACAGAGCAGAAACTGAAGCCGCTTCACCTTCTCGACTTTCGTATCTGGGCTGCCGCACACGGGGCATAGTACATAGTCACGCATATACCTATTAAGCAGTACAGAGAAAGACTGCTTATCCTTCCTTCCGATAAAGATTGCCCTCTCACCGTCTATAGAAGCGGCGGTAGCTAACTCCTTAGCTAAGAACATCAGAATCTTATTTGCATCTCGTCGAAGTAGTCGAGGATAGTCAGCAAAGTTTCGGAGGATAGTCTTGTTACCGACCCAGATTATTTGTGGTTCGGGCAGTTCCAATCTAGTTCCAGTTGACTTTGTTTGTGTACCCATCTTTACTCTGAGTCTGTGTAGGAGCTCGTGGTAGGATAGGCTCAAACCTCTTTCTTTAGGTAGTGGTTGCTGGTTGATATTTCAATGTTTCGCTATCCATAACGTAGGGGTTACTTGACACCTAGATTTTTGAGCAGTATATCTTCGTTGTTTGGTGACTGTATGAATGTTGGGACGCTCTTCTGCTTAGTAGCTTTGTAGGAGACGAAGAGCCACTGACCAGTATCTAGCTCGGTGGTCTTCTCTAATATGTCGTAGCTTAGTGAAAAGGCGTCTGCGATGACGATTCTGTCGTATAGCCTAGGTAGGGTGCTTACAAAGTAGCTGTGAAGCTGCTGTAATGCGTTGACGTTTAGGTGTGCGACTCTTTGTGTGCTTAGCCAGCAGTGTGCCCTATACTTTCTTCCCTGTCTGAGAAGGGCTTCTACCGCTCTATTTGATTCATAGGAGTAGTCGGTTTTAAGCGCCCTATCTGGTATGAACTCTTGCGCTTCATCTAGCACTATCAGAACCTTCCTTCTAGCACCTCTGGTCTTCTTTACGAATAAGAGGGTGTTGACGAGCTTAGATGCTATTAATCTTGCTTCATCTGGGTCGGGTAGGTATAGTATGTTTAGGGTCGGTTGGTCGCTTCTCAGCAGACGTTCTGCTAATGCGCTAGGGGTTAACGCTTGAGCCTCAGCCTCTTCGCTGCCCACCGACTTATCGACTTCTTTAAGGTAGTCTAAGATGACGGTCAAGTCGGACTTTAACGAAGAGAGCGGTGGTGCTGATTGAGTCAGTCCATCTAATGCTTGGATGAGGTATTCTCTGTCTTCCTCTCTAAGCTCCGTTAGGTCTGTGTTCGGATCATACCCTTTAACTTCTATTAGGTGCTTCATGATTTCTTTACGCTTAATTTTAGCTAAGGGTGCTCCGGCTTTCCCTGATTCAGAGATGTTCTCTAGAGTTGTGAGTATGAAGTTCAGATCTATCTTGGACTCTTCACTATCTTCAGCTACTATCTTCTGAACCCTATCTTCCTCAAATAGTCTTTTAACCCTCTCTTTGAGTACCGATTCGGGCAGCCTCTCCTCTAGCGTTTCTGGTATGGCTTGAGCGTTCAAGAAGTTGGATACATCGCCTCGGAAGTCTTCGGTTGAGAAGACCACACCTTTTGTTGTTAGTAGATCTAGTAGGTGTATTGGATATTCACCGGCAACATCAAAGACCACGACTTTTAGGTCTGGTATGGCTTCGACCGCTTTCCTTATCAGAAAGGATGTTAGGTTGGATTTACCTGAGCCTGTGAAGCCGAAGACTCCAGTATGGTATCTGACTATGCTTTCGATGTCGACCGTCAAGGGCATGTCAAAGCCCATCAAGGTACCTATCGGCACACCGTCATCTACGCATAGGAATTTTCGGACGGTGTAGTTTGAGAGTAGGTATGCTTTAGAGCCTACGAGTGGTATAAGAGCCGTTTTCGCAAATTTTGGTTCCCCGCCCTCCGGTTCCAGCGAGTATCCGGTTGGCACGGCTATTATGTCGAGCCAAGTCTCCTCGCTTTCACCCCAGCTGTCATTTATCCTCGTTAGGAACTCTAGCCTAACGGTCTTGGGTAGTGAGACATCCATTCCGAGCATCTGGAAGTGTGTTGGTCTGAGGTTAACGATCTCATACACAAGGTAGATTTTTGAGCCCTCTGATGTTAAACGCTCTATGCCAACGAAGGATGGTTGATGTAGTCTGTCGAGGACCTTGAAGTCGAATCTTGCTTCTAACACTGCCACGTAGTTGGAGAGGCTTATCTCCCCCTCTCTTGTTTTCGTCGATCTGACTACGGTTCTGTGATCCCTTAGCCTTGCCTCGAATCTTCCGCCCATATCGTCGAAGATATCTTGGGGGTTCAAGTTTCTAGACCACCTCCTCTAGCTGCTCTCTGCCTACTCTTCTCTATTTCAGCCCTTGCGTTTCTAAATCCCTTTGCTATGTAGAAGTAGCGGTGCTTTCTTGTGAGGGTTCCTAGATGAAGATCAGCGACGCCTCTAAGCATGGCTCTCATAAGGTTAACCTCGGCCTTCACAGCCTTATCAGCTAAGTAGAGGAGCTGGTTATGCCCTATAGCTTCAAGCACCTCTGGGTTATCTGAGTGTGACAAGATGGTGAGTATTAGATTGTCAAGTGGATTTATACCACCGTCTTCAACATATGGCTCTATTCGGATGACTTTATCTCTTGACAGAACGTTTAGGGGTTTGCAGAAGGCTTCATCAAAGACAGGATGATAGAAGCGATCGTATACGAAGACTGGTGAGCGGGCTCGATTATCTGTTGCGAATGTCTTTAGCTGGAAGTATGACTTGACGAGGAACTTTTCTCTAAAGACAACCTTGCGAGCAGCGCGTAGAGGCGCCTTCTGCTCACCGCTTTTGACTAGTGTAGTGAAGCAGACATCGTAGCTCAGCGTCCTCCAAGGTGTCTCGATAAACCCTTCATTAACAGATGTAAGAATGGTCAAGAATGCTTTATCGTTTCTTATTAGAGGTGTGTCGCTGCTCTTTAGTATGTTTTGGTGTATAGCATAGGGGATTATGCTTCTGGTGAAGTCTGATGCTACGGTATCTTTGGTTACACCTATGACTAACACGCCCTTCTTCTGTGCTTGCTGTAGAAGTTCGTAGATTAGGAAGACGTTTACAGCGTTTATGTCGAGGACTGTTAACCATTTATCTTCATCAAGCTGTAGGGGGTGTTCGTCGCTTTCGAAGACTCGTTTTCTGACCGCATCGGCTACCGCTCTTGCTCTAACCCAATAATTCTTGACTTGTGGTTTAAGGGCTATGGCTGTGAGGTCTGATTTTTCGAGGAGCTGCTGATTATAACGCTCATTCATCTCGTTTAACTTTCTTACAAGTTTGTTGAGTTCTTCGTCTTTTAAGTTGAGTTCTCTGGCGAGTTCGCTCTTTGTTAATTCGCCTCGTTGGATTAGTGTTTGTATGGCTCGATAGAGTAGGTAGGGTGGGCGTGCTGGGATGTAGAGTGTTCCGGGGCCTAGTACTGAGGCTAGGCTGAGGTCGAGCATGGAGACTTTGCCTTCTTTGGTTTCTATTTCGGTTAATGTTGAGGTGCCGATTTTAAGGAGGAGTCTGAGGTCTCTTGCTGCTGGGCCGAATGTTCCGGATAGAGGTCGGTCGAGGAATAGCACCTTCACATCTTCTTGGTTTACTATGTTTAGGGCGAGTGAGAGTTCGCCTAGGGTCATGATGGCGTAGGGGATTCGGTCTAGTGCTTGTTTAAATTCGAACTCTATGTCTGTGGAGGTGAGTGGGTTAAGGGTGTAGGAGGTGTCGTCGAGCCAGAGGGGGATGGCTGCTGAGGCTGTGAATCTTGAGTCGCGTTCGGTAGCCTTTGTGTTGACGTTTATGTTCTTTCCGTCGAAGAGTATGGGGCATTTGTAGGCTGTTACGCATATGTAGAAGAGGATCATTTCGAGCCGCTCGTCGTAGTCCATTGAGCCGTCGATGCCTACTGCTAGCCCTTCTTTGGTGTTGAAGAGGCTTTTTGCTGCGTTGAGCCACTCTTCTCCGGATAGGTGTTTGAATAATGTTTTGAGTTCGTATCTGTCTTTTAATCTGTCAGCTCTGTTGCTGAAAGTGTTGACTAGTGTTGAGGTTTGGTTCTTTAATCTGTTCGCTATGGTGCTTGACAATCTAAGCCTCTATTGGTCTAACTGCATTTGACCGCATATATACCTTCTTGATACTCGTCGTGTCAGAGTATTCTAGGCTGGTGATGTGGCGAGTGTGAGGTGGTGCTGTTGTTTATCTCTACTTGTTTGCTTATTTTCTTTTTGATCTTCTTGCTATGGTTGCGGCGAAGATTAGGATAAGCATTATGATTACTATCAAGGGGAGGTACGATTGGATCATCGGGAGGGCTATTTGGATGATCTGGTTGGCTGATGAAATGACTTCTTGGCTAGATGGCTGTGTGGCTTCTGCTTGGCTGGCTTGTTGAGCCATCTTTTCATAAGGCTCCCAGCTCTTCAGTTCCTCTTGGATGTCGAAGGTTGTCTTTGGGCCTAAGCCGCTTTTGTCTGCGTAGATCTGTTCACCCGCTTTGATTATCTGCGTCTCCCCTGTAGCTTTGCTTCTGAACTCAACCTCGCCTTCGATTACCTTCAACCTTGAAATACCGTTACGTTCTTCAGCAACATAGATCGTTCCTTTGGTTCCCGCGATTGCTTGCCCCATCTCCACATCGAGCGTCCCCCCTTTAATCATCCTTTTAACGTTGGTCAGCAGGTTGCCGACAAGGAGTTTCATGAGGCTCTCTTTCGCAGCTGGGCTTGGAATAATAATCTCGGTCTCGGGTTTCATTATGAATGTGGTCATATCCATGAAGCTGATGATCGCAGAGGACCTCTCCCCTGTTA
>CAYQXI010000082.1:0-21159 GCA_964421575.1 uncultured Nitrosopumilales archaeon | reverse complement strand
TTGAGGAAGGGTTAGCGACAGCTGAAGATATAGACATGGCTGTGAAGCTGACGTTAGGTCTTCGTCTGCCTATTCTTGGCCCGCTTGAGATCGTCGATCTAGGTGGTATGGATACCTTCCTCTACGCCTATAGCTACCTTTACAATACGCTTGGAGAGCGTTTCAAGGTACCACAGCTTTTAAAGCGTAAGGTAGAGTCTAATGAGCTTGGGATAAAAACAGGAAAAGGATTTTATGGATATACTAGTGAAAAGATTAACGAGATAACAAGGCGAAGAGACCAGTGGCTTATAGAGCAGTTAAAGAAACTGCACGCCCAAATGAAAGCCCCTCAGCAAAAGAATAAATAAGGCAAAAAGTAAGAAGGTGTGTTATGTTGGCTTTTAATCAATTTGATTACGATTTCCTTGAGATGGTTAGAAAACAAGAATATCCTCCATTAATTATCACAGTAGCAATAACCGGTGGTGTCCACGGTAAAGAGATGAATCCAAATCTCCCGGAAACACCTGAAGAGCAAGCTCAGCAAGCCTATGAGGCGTATAAGGCTGGGGCTTCAATAGTTCACATACACGCACGGGATCCGGAGAAAGGTTATGCAAGCCCGTCGATCAATCCAGCACACTACCGTGAAATAAATAGAAGAATACGCGAACTGTGTCCAGACATCATTATTAATAATACGACTGGTGGTGGGCTTGGGACCTTAACTACCGAGGAAAGGATGAGATCTTTAGAGGCCGATCCAGAGATAGCGAGTCTCAACTTGGGTCCATTAGCGTGGAGAGCCTTATTAAAGAAGAGAGAGTCTCCTTTATCCGGTAGACCTAACGATGTTCTTCTGGACAGCATATGGCCACCTACATTCTCTTGGGCTGAAACCGAGCTATTTGCGCAACGGATGCGTGAAAAGAATATAAAACCTGAGCTTGAAGTCTACCACCAAGGTCAATTCCAACTCGTTTACAACCTTATAAGGAAAGGTCTAATTGACAAGCCTTATCTCATACAATTCGTCATGGGAGCACCTAGCGGCGTGTTGCCAACACCAAGCAACTTACTTTCAATGCTAGGACATGCTCCGGTTGGATCTATCATAAGCGTAATAGGGATAGGGCCTTATCAACTACCTCTAACTACCATGGCAATAGCAATGGGATTACATATTAGGGTGGGGCTGGAAGATAACATATATTACAGGAAAGGTGAATTATGTAAAAGCAACGCCCAGCTTGTTGAAAGGGCTGTTCGAATAGCAAAAGAACTTAACCGCGAAATAGCGACTCCTATGCAAGCTAGAGAAATGCTTGGTCTGCCAAAGGAGCCAAAGAGGTATTAGCGCTCTTTTAATAACTGATCTAAAGCCTTATTAGGGAGACTGATCGTTAGGAATAGATTTGTGAGTCAGATGAAAGATGTCGTAAAATATTATCCGGAGTATTGGGCTGGTAAGAAATTAGCTTATCCTCACGTACCGCCTGAACACCCCAAATTCTCAAGGTCTGTCGTTGTAGGCAATCTGGTTTTTATATCCGGTTGCCAAGGTCAGAACGACGAAACTTTAGAAATCCCTACCACTTTCAAGGAGCAGATGATTAACGCGTTGGATAAGATAAGAAAAGCTATGGAGGAGGTAGGTGGTTCAATGAATAACCTTGTTAAAACATTTATACTACTCAAGAATCTTGAAGATTATCCTTTGATGAGGAGAACCGAGCTAGAGTATTATCAAAGATACGCTCCTTTCCTTGTTGAAAATCCGCCTGCAAGTACGGTTGCGGTTGTTGCGAGCTTAGCAAGACCAGAATTTTTAGTTGAAATAGATGCGATAGGCTACATACCATAAAAAGAAAGAGGGGGTTTTAGGGCGGCATAGGATACCAGAACTGAGCATTCGCCATTTCCGGAGGCCAGACTATCTTAAATTCCCCGTTCTGCCACTGCATCATAAACGCTGGAATTATATATTGGTGGTAGTAGGGGTCATTCGGATCTGTCACAAATCTAATACGCCCATTAACCGTCATTAAATCTGTTGTTTTAATCGCCTCATGGATCTTCTTTGGATCTAGACTACCTGCTCTCTTAATAGCATCTCCTAGAACCTGTGCGGCTGCAGCAGCATCACCTATATGTTGACTCCAGAATTCGTTATACTGTTTCATATACGCATCAGCAAGTTCTTGTCCACCTGGATAGAGCCAAGGCGCCCAGAAACCGAGGTGACACGTTCCATTACTTATTCTTGCACCTACAGCTTCTACAAAGTCGTGAGGTTCGAATGCCTTTGAGATCGCCATAAATTTCGGTCTCCACCCAAGAGTATATGCTTGTTTTAACATTGCCCACCCTTCCGGTGGTATCATTAAGCCCATCACGATATCGGCGCCTGAAGCCTGCGCTTTCCTTATCATGTCTGTGAAATCGGTAGTTCCTAAAGGTACGTATACCTCATACACCACCTGATATCCGTACTTCTCTGCAAAACCTTTGTAGAGGTTGCCGAAGGCTACACCCTCCGGAGAATCCTCTAAGAATAAAACCAGCTTCTTGTTATTCATTTCTGCTGGCACTGTCTCTAATGCTTGGAAGTATCGTGCTACGATGCTTACATCTGGATCCGCTATTGAGAAGAATATATTCCAAGTATATTCACGCTTGGGCATCATCTCCTGAACAACCTCTAAAGGTAATGAGGCGGTTATGATCGGCACACCGTATCTTTCTGCGACGGTGCAGCCAGGTACACCTATAGGTGGTGTTCCGGAGCTTAGCAGTGCAACAACCTTGTCTTCAAGAATAAGACGTTCAGTGTTTTTTGCACATTTATCTGGACTGCTTTCATCGTCATATATAATGAGTCTTACAGGTAATTTCTTTCCCACCTCATCTATGTATATTCCACCTTCTTCCTTGTTGATTTTATCAAACACATACTGGTAACCAAAACTTAGATACTTCCCCCACGTAGCGAGTTCACCGCTCATAGGAACAGATGCTCCTATCCTAATCTCTTCTGGTTGACCTGCTGGTGCCATTAGGTAGAAGTAAGACAAACTGCCTCCGACTATGACAACCACGATTATGATCGCCAGAACTATTGCCTTAAGCTTTGTTAGACCCTCTTTATTCATATTTTTCCCTCAGGCTGTGTAAACGGCAGCGGTTGTATAAATATATTGCTGCATACCATAAACTTTAGTAGAACAACCAGCATCAAAATAAACTTAAGATCCAATCTTCTTGAGCAAAGATAATCTGGTTAATGATTCTTACTAACTTCCCTAAAAGTATTAGAAGGATCACCGCGTTAGTATTATAAGAAACGTTTCGGAAGTGGTAATAAAAGTAACTTTGATTTTTATTACACGCAAACCTGTAAGAAATATTTATATAGAATCTCTACCTACCATAACTGAACGCTTATGACCGAAGAAAAGAAGGTTACGCGTAGGGGCTTTCTAACAGCCGCTGTATCTGCCGTTGTAGCTGGTGTTGTAGCTGGTGTAGGAGGATACTATGCAGGTCTTGGCGCTGCTGGCCCGGCTGCAACCACAACCGTAACCGTGCCTGGGCCCGCAACAACGGTTACATACACAACTACCGTAACGGAATCTGTAAGTGCACCAATCGAAGGTCCGAAAGAGATTCTTATCGGCGCTTCTCTAGCCTTAACAGGCCCTATGGCACCCTTTGACGCTGGTATAACTTTTGGTCACAAAGCAGCAGTCGAGGATATTAACAAGCTTGGAGGCGTCTATGTTAGACAGTACGGCCGCAGAATCCCGGTTAGATATATTGTCTACAACAACGAAACAGAGCCTGCAAAGGCTGCTTCATTAGCGGCTAAGCTAATACTTGAAGATGGTGTGATAGCTCTAGTGGGTGGTGATGGGCCGCCGGTAACTTGGAACCCAATCTGCGCTCAAGCTGAAAGGTATAAAACACCGATCGTCGCTGGTAGCCCTTGGGAGCCTTGGTGGGCTGGAGGCCCGTACAAGTATGCTTGGAGCATACTCTTTAGGATAGCTACCAAGCCTGGTATTGCGACAGGCCATCCGTGGTTAGAGGGAAGAGTTGGCTACTGTTTAACTGATGTAGCTCTTGCCATAACCGATAAGTATGCTGATCAAACTAACAGAAGAGTTGCGGTGCTGGCATGTGATGACGCAGATGGCAGAGGCTGGTATGAAGCTTTCCCAGCCGTCTTAAAGGAGGCAGGTTACACGCCTTGGAGAACACCACCCCACACAGGTGAAAAGTTAGGTCTCTACCCACCCGGCACTACTGACTTCACAGGAATTATTAGGGCGTGGAAAGAAGCGGATTGCCAGATAATGTGGGCAAACTTACCAGGTGCTGACTTCGGCATAGTTGTCAAGCAGATGGCCGGCTTGGGTTATACACCGAAACTAGGGTGGATAGCGAGAGGAGCGATGTTCTATGAAGATATTATGGCTTGGGGTGGAGATCTACCAGAGGGTTGGATTAGTGAAATAAAGTGGGATCCGAGATTCCCGCCTGAAATATGCCGAGGCATCGGCGACACAACCCCCATGTCCCTCTTCGAAAGGTGGACTAAAGAAAAGGGTACCCCACCTGTCTACCAGCATACTTACACGATCGGTATGGGTTACTCTGCTATGCAGGTTCTGCTCGACGCGATTGAAAGAGCTGATAAATTAGATAAAGAATCCATTAACGAAGCGATAGCGGAAACCAGTGGATACTTTATGTCCGGGCACATAAGATTCTCAAAAGAAGCACACGACTCTCCAAACCCCATTATGTGCGGTCAATGGCAGAAAGTTGATCAACCGTGGAAATGGGAGATGAAGATCGTCTTCTCACAGCACCCATGGATGAAACCTGACGCCGACTTAATCTTCCCAATACCAGCCAAAGGGTAAATAATACAACGCTACTTCTATCCCTAAACCCATAATTTTTTTTACCCCTTATATTTTTAGTATGGCGGGAGAAGATATGGAAGTAATACTTGAAGGAATTAATCTGAAGAAATCTTTTGGAGGTGTAGTAGCAATAAAGAATCTATCCTTTAAATTGAAAAAAGGGGAGGTATTAGGTTTAATGGGACCAAATGGCGCCGGTAAAACGACGGCTTTTAACCTAATTACCGGCGTCTATAAGCCTGACACCGGTGTTATAAAGTATATGAATAAAGATATAACTGGTCTTCCACCGTATTTAACTTGCCGTCTTGGGATTGCTAGAACACATCAAATCCCTAGACCGTTCTCCAACCTCTCAGTCTTTCAAAACGTTGTTGTTGCAGCTATGTATGGTGCTGGTTTGCATAAATCAGAGGCTGAGAAGAAGGCGCTTGAAGTCCTAGAGATTATTGGCCTTTTGAGCAAAAAGGATATTATGGCAGGGCATCTGCAACTCGCAGAACTTAGAAGTCTTGAACTGGCAAGAGCCTTAGCTTGTAAACCTAAGGTGTTACTGGCGGATGAAATTGCGGCTGGTTTGACGGAAGCTGAAATTCCGCATCTTCTTCGAATTCTAAAAACGATCAATAGTATGGGTGTATCTATAATTCTTGTCGATCACGTTATGAAGTTTTTGGTGGATGCTGTTAATAGAGTAATAGCTATAGCAAGTGGTGAAGTGATAGCTGAGGGTGAACCGAATGAGGTATTGCGTGATCCAAAAGTCATCGAGTCCTATTTAGGGACTAATATAATCAAAGGAAGTGGAGGGATATGATCAATGTCTGAAAGACCGTTACTTAAGCTCGATCAAGTAAGCGTCTACTACGGCGACCTCTGTGCAGTAAGAGACATAACACTTGAGGTTAGGGAAGGTGAGATCGTATCTCTAATTGGCGCAAATGGGGCGGGTAAATCTACTATACTAAACACTATAATGGGTTTTACACATCCAAAGACAGGAAGCATAGAGTTTGCTGGAAGGAGAATCGAAAGACTCGAAACGCACGATATAATTCAGCTAGGATTAGCGTTAGTCCCAGAAGGTAGAAGAATATTCCCTGAATTAACTGTTTATGAAAACCTCATCGCAGGCTCATACACACGTAGAGCAAGACAGAATAAACAGCAGATGCTTAAAAGAGTCTACGAACTATTCCCAATACTTGAAGAGAGGAAAAAACAGCTTGCCAGCACATTAAGCGGTGGTGAGCAGCAGATGCTGGCTATTGGGCGTGCTTTAATGACTGATCCTAAGATGATTCTTTTTGACGAGATTTCGCTCGGTCTTTCTCCTATTGTCACGCTGAAGATTTATGAGACTATTAAAAGGATAAGATCTGAAGGTGTAACCATTCTGCTTGTTGAGCAAAATGTTAGACAGAGTCTTGCTGTAGCAGACAGAGCATATGTTTTAAAAGCGGGGCGTATAGTGCTAAGCGGTGAAACAAAGGATTTAAGAGATGAAGAGGAGGTTAGGAAAGCGTACTTTGGTGCATAAAGGAGGGTGAAAAGATGAGTTTAGAAGCCATCTCGAATTTACTACCCCCAATCATAATGGGCTTCTTACTTGGAGGCCTATATGCAATAATAGGATTTGGGCTCTCACTCGTATTCGGGGTTATGAGGATGGTGAATCTTGCGCACGGAAGCTTTGTCATATTTGGCAGCTATTTCGCATATGTCCTACTTACCGCACTAGGCTTAGACCCTCTCATAAGTCTCGTCATAATACTTCCAGTAGCATTCGGCATCGGCTTTGCGCTTCAGAGATTGCTTTTAAACAGACTCTATAGATTGGGGGTTGAGCCGCCTTTGCTAACCACTTATGGGTTAGCAATAATTATGGCTTCAGCATATCTTCTAATATTTACGCCCTATAGCAGAGGTTTAGTAACCTCCTATTCTATAAGAAGTGCTGGATTTGGAACCCTTACCTTCCCTCTAATCTTCATACTCGATTTCATAGCAGCTCTAATAGCGATGATCTTCCTTTACATACTCTTGAACAAAACCTATGTAGGTCTAGCAATCCGCTGCGCTACTCAAGACCCTCAAGCAGCAAAACTTGTGGGCATGAACATTAACCACATCTACGCGTTAACCTTCGGTCTAGCAATAACCTTTGCTTCTTTAGGCGGTGTGTTTTTAGGCCTAACCTATCCTTTCATCCCCGCCTCCTCCTTCACTTACCTTATAATCGCATTCGGCGTAGTCGTAGTCGGAGGGCTAGGAAGCATGCTAGGAACGTTCATCGGTGGCATAGTTCTTGGTTTAGCGCAGACATTAGGATACCACTTCTTCGGCATCGGGTATCAACTACTCATAACATACCTTGTTATCCTTGTGATGCTCGTTATAAGACCACAAGGCATACTAGGTGTTAAGCGATGAGTAAGAAGATAAGCGTAGCCAAGTTCATATTACCACTTATCTGCCTAATAGCCTTGATCGTCTTACCCTTAAGTGGCATCCCTTGGTACTATTTCCACGTCCTCTTCCTCTTCTTTACATATTTGATACTCGCCGAAATGTGGAATCTATTAGCTGGTTACTGCGGGCTGATCTCACTGGGTCAACCGGCCTTCATCGGACTCGCAGGATATATGCTGGCTATCTCACTATACTACGGTCTATCACTTCCTCTATCTTTACTTGTTAGCTACCTAGCCGTAATCGCATTTGCTATCATAATATCCACGCCAGTCTTTAGGTTAAGAGGCTTCTATTTCGTAATAGGCACATGGATGATTCCTGAAGTGCTTAGGCTTTGGTTCAATAACTGGAGACCTACTGGCGAAGTGTTGATAGGTGTAGGTGGTGGTGCCGGATTCAGAGTCTGGGCAGGTCTCTCCCCACAAACTCTTTATTATATCGCACTGGCAGCCGGCTTTATCGCCATTATACTCAAACGTTATATCTTAAGCTCGAAGCTTGGGGTTGGTCTTATGGCTATTCGCGATGACGAGAGAGCAGCGGAGAGCTGCGGAATAAACGTGTCAAGATGCAAGTTTTATGTGTTTGTAATAGCCGCCCTATTTACAGGAGTGGCAGGAACAATATTTTACCTCTTTCAAGGCCACATAGAGCCTACTAATGCGTTCAGCATATACTGGACCAACATTATGCTTATCGCGGTCATTTTAGGTGGCATAGGTACCGAAGCCGGCCCCATCATAGGCACAGCTATAGTGGTTATACTCGAACAGATACTGGCGGCCTACGGTGAGCTCAGCCAGATAATCTTGGGCGTACTCTTAATTGTCATAATAGTAACTATGCCTAAAGGTATATTGGGCACAATCTATAGGACGCAGATCCATAAAACCCTCTTTAAGAAACTAACAACCACCTCATAAAAATAAGAGGTTGCTGCCAGCTTAGTTTTCTTACTATTTATCGAGCACAGCTATAGCTTCTATCTCAACCTTTAACTTCTTAGTTACACCGACATCAGAAGGAGGGCGTACAAGTCCTTTTACCTCAACGGTTGTACTAGCGAAGTTCATATGTTCACCAAAATATTCTTTTTGCACCTCATTTAATATGTCCATCTCATCCATATCAGTCAGATAGCGTTTTATGGCTACGATATTCTTAAAGCTCGCACCAGCAGCCTGTAAAATAGATTTTATGTTCTCAAAGACCCTTCTTGCTTGCCCCTCCATATCTTCTGGGAAATCGAACTCCTCGGCTCTATGGGGGTGGCTATGGTAAAGCGGAAGAGCGGTACAACCTGAGATAAAGAGGAGAGACCCTCCTGTAACTTTCACAGCTGGAACAAAGGGCATCCAACTTGTCGACTCTTTTGGATGAATTATCTTCACTTCAACCATGATTTATCTACCTTTTGATGTCTCCTCACCCTCATTAATAAATTTTTATGACACAGATACTTTTCGCCAGAACAGCTTAACAAGGCATTAGAGAAGACCAAGTCCCATCCTAAACTACTACAAGATCAATGCGCTTTGTACATCTTGGATCGTTAAAATCCTAGCCGCTTGGGTTTGAAGCTAAGGTGGTAGATAGTAAACAGACGGATCTGTACCTAGTTCACTGCGGAGCTGAAAGCCGCCTCTAGATGCAATCAACTTTGCAACCTCGCCACTCACGTATTTTGTTAAATTGGGGAAATTTATTTCTATATTTCTAAACATTTCAACTCCCTCTAAGTTTTTCTTAGGTTATTAGCTGCCCTTAGCAACCGGTCGAAAGTAAGCTTTTTATAGATCAGTTGTTATTTTTCTCCGGCGAGATAAAATGTCTGCTGTCTCAAAACCATATCCTCCGCCAGGCTTAGACTGGTGGACAAAGAAGGAGCCAGTTCTTGTAAAACTGTCTGAAGTGAAATCGGTTGTCCCGCCTAAACACACCAACACTTCTTCGTTTCCACTTATACGTACCGAAAACTTGGAAGTATTCGTAACTGAAATAAGACCAGGGGGTGTTGCTGAACCAGATATTCACCCAATCTCTGAGCACGCCTTCTTTGTAATTTCAGGAAGAGGCAAATGGGTAATAGATGGGAAAGAATACATGCTAGAACCGGGAATGTTCATATGGATGCCTCCTGGTGCTAACCATGAAACAATAACGGTCGGCGACGAGACTCTGCGAATGCTTGTTCTATTCGCCCCTAGCAGAATGAAAGAGAAGAAATAACAAAGTAACTTATCCCTTTCCTCCATATTTTTTAATTATTAGGTAAAGAGAATATTTTAAACAACACCAGACTTATATAGTAGGTCTATGGAAACTGTTACAGCGATGCTAAATGAGCTTTGGCGTGATGGGTGTTGATTTTGAGGAAAGAGTCAATTATGAGCGATTACGTAAAGAGAGACTAGAGCGGGCGAAAGCGCAGGTTAAACGCTATAATCTTGGTGCACTACTCTGCTTTGACTTTGACAATATCCGCTACCTCACCAGCACACATGTTGGCGAATGGGCTAGAAATAAGATGCAACGATATGCAATTCTACCGGTAGATTCAGAACCTATACTCTTTGATCCGGCTGCTCCAGCAAAAAGAAAGACAAGTCCTTGGATTGCTGATAGAGTCTTCCCCGCCGTAGGTTCAATGAGGGGATCCATACCGCCAGAAGTTGGTATGATAGAAAAAGTTGCAGACAGTATAGTAGATGTTTTAAAAAAGCATAAGGTTGCCGATCTACCGTTAGGAGTAGATATCATCGAAATTCCTCTAATGGAAGCTCTGAGCAAGAGAGGAATCAAAGTCGTTGATGGGCAGCAAGCAATGCTTGATGCTAGGATCATTAAGACTAAAGACGAAATTGAACTCCTTACAATAGCAGCTTCTATGGTTGATGCTGCGTATTCAGAAGTAGCAAGGAACCTTAAGCCGGGTGTAAGAGAAAATGAGTTAGTCGCTTTAGTTAACGATGTGCTATACAGTCTCGGTTCGGATCTTGTTGAATGTGTGAACGTCGTCTCTGGACCAAGAGGTGCACCACATCCTCACGTCTTCGCTGATCGAATAATCAGACCTGGGGATATGGTTTACCTTGATATCATGCACTCCTATAACGGTTACCGGACCTGTTACTATAGAACCTTCGTCGTTGGTAAGCCTACTAAAGCGCAGATAGAAGCGTATGAGCAAGCCTGGACTTGGTTAAAGAACTCCATTGACGCAGTAAAACCAGGTGCAACAACAGCCGATATCGCAAAGTGTTGGCCCTCTGCTGAAGAGCTCGGCTTTAAGAACGAGGAGGAAGCATTTTTACTTCAATTCGGTCACGGCGTCGGATTAAGCATCTGGGAAAAGCCGGTTATCTCAAGGTTATTCTCACTTGAACACCCATTCAAAATTCAGACGGGCATGGTCTTCGCTCTAGAAACGTGGTGCCCCTCTAAAGACGGCAGAGGCGCTGCTAGAATAGAGGAAGAAGTTGTGGTAACAGAGACAGGTAGCGAAAGGTTATTTAAGTTCCCTGCGGAAGAACTTACTTGTTGCCCAATCTACTAAAGGATGGGTGGAATTATGAGTAGTGGTGAAAAAAAGGTAATCGGTTTCGTTGGACTAGGTCTGATGGGAAACCCTATGGCGAAGAACATCTTAAAAAACGGGTATCCACTCTACGTCTGGAATCGAACCCCCTCTAAAGCCGAGGAGCACGTGAAGCTAGGTGCTAAGGTTGCGAACAGTCCGAAGGAGCTCGCCGAAAAATCTGACGTAATAATATGTATGTTAGCAACACCCGCGGCCACAGAAGATGTAGTCTTCGGTAGAAACGGGTTACAAGGAAACGGTATCTTAGACGGTTTTAGCAGCGGAAAGATCCTAATAGATATGAGCACAAACTTACCGAGCGTCGTAAAGAGGATTGCTGAAGCTGTAAGAAAGAAGGGTGGGGAATTTGTTGATGCACCAGTAATAGGGAGCGTGAAACCAGCTACTGAAGGAACCTTAACAATCCTTGCTGCGGGTAAAAAAGAAGTCGTAGATAATGTAAAGCCGATATTAGAAACGATGGGCAAAAAGATATGGTACGTTGGTGAAACTGGTTCAGGCTGTGCGATGAAATTAACTATGAATCTACATCTCAATATAGTAACTGGTGCCTTCGCCGAAAGTATTACATTCGGGGCTAAGGCCGGCCTCGACCCAGCACTAATAGTCGAGATACTAAACAATAGCATCTTCAAGACTTACATAAGCGAGACTAAAGGGAAGAAAGTCGTAGATGGAGATTGGACGGCTGCCTTCACACTCGAATTAGCGGCTAAAGATACACGTCTAGCTGTTGAGTTAGCTCGGGAAGTAGGAGCGGTAGTACCTCTGGGAAGCCTTGTCGAACAACTATATAATACTGCTATAGCTAACGGGATGAAGAACCTCGATTATTGCGCCTTAGCAGCAATGTATGAAAGACTAAGTAACGTTAAGGTAGCCAAAGCTTCTCCCCTCTAAATCTTACCTACATTTTTATTTTTTTTTAACTTTCTGAGTTTGGTAAAAATTATATACTATTCATTGGGAGCCGATAGTGGTGACTAAAAGGCTTGAGGGGAATAGGGAGTGAACAGCTAATATGGATGTATACAAAGATGGTTGAAATAAGGCGTTTTGAAGAGAAGATTAATGAGGAATATAATAAGGGTTTAGTTCCTGGTTTAGTTCATCTTTACATCGGGCAAGAGGCTGTTGCAGTAGGCGTCTGTGCAAATCTGACCAAGAATGATTATGTTGTTGGTACTCATCGCGGGCACGGTCTAGCGATAGCAAAAGGTGTGCCTTTAGATAAACTTGCGGCTGAAATTCTGGGAAAAGAGAGCGGTTGCTGTAAAGGTAGAGGTGGTTCGATGAGAGTATCATACCCTGAAGTAGGTCTGCTCTATTCCTGCCCAATCGTAGGTACAAACATACCCCTAGCTACTGGCGCAGGATTGTCGATCAAATTACGCGGAACTGACCAAGTATCTGTTTGCTTCTTTGGTGACGGTGCGTCGAACACAGGAGACTTCCACGAATCGTTGAATCTGGCGGCAGTTTGGAAGCTTCCTGTAATCTTCGTTTGCGAAAATAATAGTTACGCGATCTCGGTTCACATTAAGAAGTCAACAGCTGTAGAAGATATATATAAAAGAGCAGTAGGATACGGTATTCCAGGTCTGGTAGTAGACGGAAACGATGTTCTTGCGGTTTACGAAGCAGCACAACAAGCTGTCCAGAGAGCGAGAGCGAAGGAAGGACCGACATTAATTGAATGTAAAACTTACAGGACAGTAGGGCATGGCACGACAGACCCCGGAACAACTTACAGAAGTAAGGAAGAGGTAGAAGAATGGAAGAAGAAATGCCCGATTAAACGTTTCAGAGATTATCTAATTGGAAACGGTGTACTTTCAGAGGAGCAGCTTCGACAAATCGAAAAAGAAGTGGAGGGTCGGGTGGAGGAAGCTATAAGATTTGCTGAGCAAAGCCCCTATCCTCCTCCTTCTGCTCTTATGGAGTATATTTATTGAGGTGAGAATGTTGAGAGAAATAACCTTCGTGGAGGCTTTGAACGAAGCCTTACGTGAAGAGATGCGTCGTGATGAGCGTGTAGTAATCTTAGGCGAAGATGTGCAACTAGGATATTCTGGACGAGGCGGTCTCTTTTTAGTAACAGCAGACTTGATGAAGGAATTTGGACCTGAGCGAGTAAGAGACACACCTATTTCTGAAGAGGGTTTCGTTGGAGCGGCCATCGGAGCAGCATTAACTGGTTTAAGACCTGTCGTTGAAATCATGTACGCAGATTTCTTACTCCCTTGCATGAATCAAATCGTTAATGTAGCCGCCAAGCTTAGGTACTCTACAGGAGGGCAGCTAAAGGTTCCGCTAGTGATTAGAACGATGATTGGGCAAGGTAGGGGTGTGGGAAGTGACCACTCTCAAGTCCTTATATCTTGGTTTATGAATGTACCAGGGTTGAAAGTAGTTGCACCCTCTACTCCCTATGATGCAAAAGGGCTACTAAAAAGCTCTATTCGGGATGGAAGCCCAATAATGTTCTTTGAACCATTCCTTCTATATCGAATGAAAGGGCCTGTACCAGAGGAGGAATATCTTATCCCGTTAGGGAAGGCAGATGTGAAAAGAAAGGGAAAAGATGTTACTTTAGTTGCCATATCTACGATGGTGCCTCGAGCACTATCTGCTGCCGAAAAACTTGAGAAAGAGGGTATCAGTGTTGAAGTCATCGATCCATGCACATTATCACCGCTTGACAAAGAAACCATCATTAACTCTGTAAAGCGGACGAATCGACTAGTAATCGCAGAAAGCAGTGTTAAAACCTGTGGTGTAGGTGCTGAAATCAGCAGCATCGTCGTCGAAGAAGCTTTTGACTATCTAGACTCACCTATTAAACGTGTAGCTGCGCCTCATGTGCCTGCTCCAGTTTCTCCAACTTTGGAGAAGCTTACGATTCCAGATGAGAACGATATTGTAAGGGCTGTTAAAGAGCTGTTTGAAAGGTAGGTGGTTGAGTTGAAGGTCGTTATAATGCCTAAACTCGACCTAGCTATGGATAGCGGGAGCATCGTTGAATGGTTTAAGAAGGAAGGCGAAAGCGTTAAAGAAGGTGAGCCGATTCTCACCATAATGACACAGAAAGTAACGACTGAAATAACTTCACCCGTCAACGGCGTATTACACAAAATACTGGCAGGGGTAAATGAGGAAGTACCTGTAGGGGAACCTATAGCTGTAATTGTAGAAGAAGGCGACGATATCGAAGCCGTTAACAAACAGATAAAGGAGATGTTAGAGAAAAAAGTCTCCGCTAAGATTGAAGTAAAGGAGGTAGTAGAAGAGGTTAAAGAGGAGATAAAGAAGGAAATAGAATTAAAAGAGGAAGAAGAGAGGATAAAAATATCACCGGCTGCACGAAGATTAGCAGAAGAGTATGGTATCGATATTGAGCAAATAAAGGGCACTGGTCCTCAAGGAAGGATAACTAAAGAAGATGTTCTAAGAGCAATAGAAGAATTAAAGGCGAAGAAAGGGAAGATTCTACCCATAACCGGGGTTAGGAAGATAATTGCTGAGAGGATGAGTCTAAGCCACAAGACTATACCGCCTGTTACATACTGTATGGAAGTAGATGCTACCGATATGGTTGCCGTTCGCAGAATGTTTAAAGAAAGAGAAAACATCGACTTATCGTACAACACCCTTATCATCAAGGCTGTTGCTAAGGCTCTATTAGACTACCCAATCTTTAATTCGACAGTCGAAGGTGAAAACATAAGGTTAATAGACGATATAAATATTGGGTTGGCAGTAGCTACAGATTACGGGCTTGTAGTACCAATAATCCACAACGCAGATAAGAAGGAAGACATACAAGAACTTAACACAATAGTTAAAGATTTGATTGAGCGAGCTAGACAGAACAAGCTTACTGTCAATGAAGTAACAAACGGTACATTCATAGTAACCAATCTAGGTATGTTTAAAATAGACATATTTACACCAATAATCTTTCCAGACCAAGTCGCAATACTAGGAGTTGGCAGAATGGTCGAGAAACCTGTGGTCGTTGAGGGTCAGATCAAAATTAAACCAATTCTAACACTATGTCTAACAGCTGATCATAGGGTAATAGACGGTGCTTTAGCCGCAACTTTTCTTAATAGAGTTACAGAATACTTAGAGAAGATCTCATCGATAATCTAGTAAGACAGAAACAACCCCAAACAGACTACGTGGAGAAGATGGAAGAGTGGAGGGTCCTCCATTCAAGATCGCTTAATCCATACCAGAATATGGCGATCGAGGAAGCTGTGCTACTTTCTGTTAATGAAGCGAAGGCACCTAACACCATTCGTTTCTGGAGGAACACCGAATCCGTAATTATAGGTCGTTCACAAAAGATAGAAGAAGAGGTTAATTTAGACAAATGCGTCGAACTCGGCGTGAAAATCTTAAGAAGATTTACCGGAGGCGGAGCAGTGTATCACGATCTTGGCAACCTTAATTGGAGTGTTGTTGTGAATAGAAGTAGTATATTATACCCTAGAACGATCTTGGAAATATATAAAGAATCTTGCGGGGTGATCGTTGGAAGCTTAAGGCATCTAGGAGTGGATGCTAAATTCGAAGAACCGAACAATATTATGGTGGGTGGGAAAAAAGTATCAGGTTCAGCAGCATACATAAAAAAGAATGCAGCACTATGCCACGGCACACTCTTAGTGAATGCAAATTTAACAAATCTCAATAATGTGTTGAGCCGTCCACGTTACGTAGTAACAAATATCATAAATGAATCAGAAAAAGGTTCTTCCCTTACTCTCTCTCTACTTAAAAAAGTTATACTCCTTAATTTTAGTAAGCTTTATCAAATCAAGTTTAAAGCCGGTAAGTTAAGCCAATATGAAATGAGGTTAGCCTCATCATTCGAGGCAAAATACCGATCTAAACTCTGGAACTTTGATGGAGTATATAGACAAAGTATCTGAGACGCCCCCTTATGTTTGCGATTCTTGTTAAGCCCTCTGTCACCAGCGAGGACTATACGCTGCTTTAAGGTTTTGGTGAATGCATTTTACTTCTTCCAAAAACTCTCCACAAAGATAATATTTTTATAGGAAATACTCGCATACCCTTCTTGAGAAGAATATGGTAGAACTAGACGTCGACTCAAAATATCTACACGGCTTACTAGACCCAAAATACATCGGCAAACCCGAAGATGTTTTAAAAAAGGTTAGCGTGGAGATACTAGGCAAAGAAGTGGAGGTCTATGATCTCTCACACCCATTCGGTCCGGGCGTTCCCCTCTGGCCTTACTTTGAGGACATTAAGATAGAAAGAATGCACTATCATGCCAAATCTCGTGTATTATCACAAGTACTTACCCACACTATGCACGTTTCCACACATGCTGATTCTCCAATACACGTTGAAGAGGGCTTCCCCTCCACCGATCAAATACCTATAGAGAGATATATGGGGAAAGGTGTTGTGGTTTCGATACCTAAGGGAAAGTGGGAAATAATCACTGCCGAAGACCTTGAAAAGGCTGAGCCGCCTATAGAAAAAGGAGATATAGTGATCGTAAATACAGGTTGGCATCGTTACTGGGGAGACACCGTGAAATACTTCTGTTACGCACCTGGCTTCTATCTCGAAGCTGGAGAATGGTTTGTTAAGAAAGGGGTGAAAGCAGTGGGCATTGACACACAAGCCTTAGATCACCCACTCGGCACAAGAGAGGTGTGGTGTCAAGGTGAGGGAGACGAAAGAAATCGCGTCTTACCTTGGCTTGCTGATGAATATAAAAAGGAAAAGGGGAGAGACGTGCGAGAGGATTTCCCGTATTGGGAACCGTGCCATAGACTCCTACTGACTCACGGCATAATGGGTTATGAAAACGTTGGTGGAGACATAGACAAGGTCACAGGCAAAAGATGCACAATTATAGGACTGCCATTGAGATGGGTGGGCGGTGACGGCTCTATAGTAAGACTAATCGCTATAGTCGAAAAGAAGCCCTAAGCCGCTCTCACATCTCAACTACACATTCTTCTTTTTATTTTTAAATCTAACCACGAAATACCGTGGTGTGAATACGCCCTTAAAGGTTAAATATAGATAGCCTTTCTCTGTAGATCGATGGTATATGAAAAAAGTCGAACTAAAAGATGTAAAACCGTACGAGGCGCCGGGACATTTTAAGATGGTTGCTTTAAGGCTACATCATAAAGAGACGACGGGCGTTGAGTCTTTCTGGGTCGGATTGTCCCACTTCCTACCAGGTGGGGGAGCCGAGATGTCAGCAAGCGATTTTGAAAGGGTTTACTTTGTTTTATCAGGAACATTGACGGTGATTGCTGAGGATGGAACAAAATACATTCTTAAACCGACAGACTCTCTCTACATACCTGCAGGTGAGAAGAGGTATCTAATAAATGAGACAAACGAAACAGCTAGCATGCTAGTTATTGCAGGATACCCTAAAGGTGGAAAATGATTTGAGTGAAGCATACTCCTCTCCAGAAGAATATCAACGTGTGTTAGAAGAGCGTATAAGAAGCGGCTCCTTAGGGTATAGAAAACTCTTCGACCTGACGGGTAAGGTAGCCGTAGTAACTGGTGGTGGCGGAGGATTAGGTAGACCGACAGCACTAGGGCTGGCTGACTTTGGTGCGGATATTGTTGTCACAAGCAGAGATATGCAAAAACTTTTGAAAGTTAAAGAAGAGATCGAATGTCTTGGTCGGAGATCTCTTGCGATAAGCTGTGATGTAACTAAACCAGAGGAAGTTAAAAATATGGTGAAGCAAACAGTAGATGCTTTTGGCAAGATAGATATACTTGTCACATACGCAGGGATAAATATTCCGAAACCTGCTGAAGACTACCCTTACGAAGATTGGAATAAAGTGATAGATGTCAATGTAACTGGTGTATTCCTTACTTGTAAAGAAGTTGGCAAGGTGATGATAGCACAGAGGAGGGGGAAGATAATTAATATATCTTCGGTTAGAGGAATGTACGGTCTCCCCAGAAACTATGTGGCCTACTGCACAAGCAAAGGAGCGGTGATAGCGTTAACCAAGCAACTAGCTTGCGAATGGGCAAAGTTCAATATTCAAGTTAATGCAATCGCTCCCACCGTAATAGCAACTCCATTAACCGCCCATATAATGCGTGACCCTGAACTCTCTCAAACAATGAAGTCACGCATTCTCTTAGGAAGATGGGGTTACCCTGATGACATAATAGGCGCAATCATATACTTTGCTTCAGACGCTTCTAATTTTGTGACCGGGCAGATTCTATTTATAGACGGTGGAGTAACCTCGTGGGCTTAAAAAATATCAACGAATTGCTTCCCAATTCTGCAAGACGGTGGTGATAGCGTTTGGGGAAGCTTCTCTGGCAACCATCCAAAGAGGTTATCGAAAAAGCAAATATAACACGCTACATAGATTTCGTTAATAAAAGGTACGGGCTTGAAATAGACCCATACACGCAGAGGGCATACTTCAAACTATATGACTGGTCTATTACAAACATACCCGCCTTCTGGGAATCTGTTTGGGAGTTCGTAAGTATCAAAGCCTCACGCGGCTTCACTCAAGTCGTTGATGATTTGAGTAGGTTCCCTGGGGCAAGGTGGTTTGTTGGTGCTAAGCTGAACTTTGCTGAAAACCTTTTAAGATATAGAGACAATCATACAGCCATAATTTCGATTAGAGAGGACGGTGTTACAAGGAAGATAAGCTATAACGAGTTATACAATTATGTAGCACGGCTCGCTACGTCGCTACGTGAAGTAGGAGTTTCTGCCGGAGATCGTGTATGCGCTTATATGCCAAACTTGTTAGAGACTTGCGTAGCTCTGCTTGCTGCTACAAGTATAGGTGCAGCCTGGGCATCTTGTGGTTCTGAACTCGGAACACAAGCGGTTACAGATAGACTTGGTCAACTCGAGCCTAAGGTTTTGTTTACTGCCGATGGTTATATCTATAAAGGGAAGCATTTTGATATTCTTGAGAAGGCTAAAAAAGTTGTAGAAGCGATACCTTCTCTAAGAAAAGTCGTTGTAGTACCATATGCTCAAGAAAAGCCTGATATCAAGGATATCCCTAATTCGGTTTATTATGATGATTTTCTGTCCTCAAACACTAGCCTTACATTCGAACAAGTTTCTTCCGATCACCCCCTTTATATTATGTTCTCCTCAGGAACGACGGGTAAGCCAAAGTGTATGGTTCAGGGCTGCGCTGGTGTTCTTATCAACCATCTGAAGGAGCTTATAATTCACACTGATTTAAAACGGGAAGACAAGATTCTCTACATAACCTCTCCAAGCTGGATGATGTGGAACTGGACGATAAGCTCTTTAGCGGTAGGGGCTACTGTTATTCTATACGATGGTAACCCCAATCATCCTTCTTGGGATAAAATGTGGCAGATAATCCAAGACTGGAAAGTAACGATCTTTGGCTGCAGCGCAACCTACATCGATTACTTGAGGAGCGTGGATGCTAAGCCAGGGAAGCTCTACGATCTATCTACTTTGCGTGAAATATCACAAACGGGCTCACCCCTCTCTGCTGAGGGCTTCGAGTGGGTCTATAAGGCGGTCAAAGAGGATTTACACTTTAACTCCATATCAGGTGGAACCGACATAAACGGCTGCTTTGCTATCGGCACACCAACTCTTCCAGTATATGCCGGAGAACTGCAGGCTCCAGGTTTAGGGATGAAGATAAAGGCGTATGATATGAACGGTGAGCCCATTTGGGATGCGCAGGGAGAATTGGTCTGTGAAGCGCCTGCGCCTTCGATGCCCCTATACTTCTGGAACGACCCGGATAATGAAAGGTATTTAGACGCCTACTTCAGATTCTTCCCAAATAAAAATGTATGGAGGCACGGTGATTACGTAATATTCCATAGTGACACGGGTGGGATAACCTTCTTGGGAAGATCTGATGCTGTGCTCAAACCTTCTGGTGTGCGGATAGGCACAGCCGAAATATATAATATAGTCGAGAAGCTGCCTGAAATCGCGGATAGTTTGGCGGTTGGTCAAAACTGGAAGGGTGATCAGCGCATAATTCTCTTTGTTAAACTTTCACCTGGCTACAGTTTAACTGAAGAATTGAAGGATAAGATTAGGAAAGCTTTGCGTGAAAACGCCTCCCCTCGGCATGTCCCAGCGCTAATCTTAGAGGCACCAGACATTCCGTACACCTTTAATATGAAGAAGGTTGAGGTTGCTGTAGCAAACATCATCAATGGTAAACCAGTAGTAAATAGGGATTCATTAATCAACCCAGAGTCACTAGATTACTTTGAGAAGATCGTTCCACAACTGCAAGTAGACGCGTAAATATCCGTCAAAGAAATGATTTGATGCTGAGCCGTAATCTATTTATTGCAGCTCCTAGAAAAGGTAGATGGAGAGGAGTATGCCTACACACGGATCGCTAACCAAAGCTGGGAAGGTTAGGTCTCAGACACCTAAGATAGAAGCTAGACCACGGATTTCCCCTATCCCTAAGTATAGGAATAGAAGGACGTTCATTAAGCGGTATATACTTAAGAGGCAGCCCGGTCAAAACTGGATTCAGCCGTTTTAAACTCGCAGAATATTATTTGCAGGTTAAGGTTTCAAAAAGTAGGTTTAGATCTACGCGTATAACGTTTAGTGTAGCTTCTGTAAATCTGCAAGGGACTCTTAATGCGAGGCACTTGAGCGCTTCAATCAGATATGTCTTTATGAAGCGGTGTTGCAGCCTCCAGCAAGCCATTCTCTCTTTAGGCTCCTCGATTTCCTTCTTTATCAGGCAAGCTGTGAAAGCTAGCATTGTTGCTGGGTGATCTGGTTGTATGTTGACTGGTTCGTAGCCGTTGTGAGCGTAAAAGTCTGTCAACACTTTAAGATACCATTCCACCCCTACTCCGCTTACCAAGCATTCGCGTGCTAGAGGCGTCTCCACACTTCTGCTTAGAAAGTCTTTGATGCTCTCCTCGTCTATGCCGATTGAGGCTAGATCTCTAGCCGCTTCAGATGCGTAGTTGTGCTCTTTCCGCTCTTTGGCTAGGATGAGGTATGATAGGGCAGCATAGATTTTGTAGCGTCCAACCGAAGCCGCTTCGAGCGTTCTTACCATATGGCTTGTGTGAACTCTATCTTCTCAGATTTGTCTGTCTTGGATAGTCTTGCTGGTG
>CAYQXI010000081.1:0-4324 GCA_964421575.1 uncultured Nitrosopumilales archaeon | reverse complement strand
GTGAGATTCCAACCTCCAGCTGGAGAGACTTGGATGATTGATTTTGATCTTTCAATTCTCTATGTGAGATTCATCTTATATTTAATCAACTGCGCCTTAATAGCTTCGCCTCTTTCAATTCTCTATGTGAGATTCTAGCTTTAAACGCCTCTGGAACCACCTCAAACATTTTTACTCTTTCAATTCTCTATGTGAGATTCTAGAGCAGCTGATACGACCGTCCAGAAGAGGATGTAGATGCTTTCAATTCTCTATGTGAGATTCGCATCTTATGAGTGACGACTTACCAAGGTGTATAGGCTACTTCCTTTCAATTCTCTATGTAAGATTCTCATCAGTAATTGATATAAGCCAATCCCCTACTTTACTTTCAATTCTCTATGTGAGATTCTGAAGAGGGAAAAGATATGCTTGAGAAGGCTGTGTCTGAGACTTTCAATTCTCTATGTGAGATTCTGTTCCTCATGAGCCTGTTGGATATAGTCATGGCTGGAGCTTTCAATTCTCTATGTGAGATTCCGACCCTTTTCTTCGCTTCTTTTACTGGTTTGATTACTGATTTAAGCCTTTCCCCAAGCGGTGCAGTCGCTACCCCCCGACTTGCACCAGAATATATAAAGGGTAGCGGTGTATCTCCACGCTGAATTCTGTTTGGTTGCAGATGGATCACATACACCCAGCATCAAAACCTAGCTAGACCACCATAAGTGGTTGGAAAGTTCGGCTGGTTACCGAATCCCACTTGACATATGTGCGGTTTGATTCGAAGGATGCGTAAAGTCTTTCTTTCAGACTATTGGGTTACAGTTTCTCAAAAACTTTAAGAATGGCATTCGAGGAAACGAATGTATATGTCGTTTACACAAATCATTTTGGAGAAGAAACCACCCGTAGCGAAGATCACATTAAACAGACCTGAAGCCCTAAACGCCCTAAGCCCAACTTTACTCAGCGAATTAAACCAAGCGTTGGAGGAAGTGGAGAAGGATCAGCAGATCAAGGTTGTGGTGTTAACAGGATCGGGTAGAGCGTTCTGCGCAGGCGCAGATCTAAAGTTTATGGCGCAGACTCAACAGAAGGAGCTCTTTGATTACATCCAGATGCTCGACGAAGTCTTCTTTAAACTCGAGCGGTTGGATAAGCCGGTGATCGCAGCTGTAAACGGCTACACCCTTGCAGGGGGGCTTGAATTAACCCTCTGTTGTGATCTTGTCGTCGCCTCAGAACAGGCGATCTTTGGCGACGAACATATTAATCGAAGTCTTATGCCCGGTGGCGGCTCAACCATTAGACTTGTTCGTATTATAGGGTTGAGAAGGGCTAAAGAGCTCCTCTACACAGGAGACAGGTGGGACGCCAAGCGAGCATATGAAGCTGGGCTTGTTAACCTAGTTGTGCCTCATGAGAAGCTCGAGGAAGCTGCTATGGAGTTGGCCAACAAGATCGCTTCTAAGAGCGGCTTTGCACTCCGCCTCATAAAGCAGGTTGTAAACCAATCTCTAGACTCTGATAAAGAGACACTGCAAACCCTTGAGCGTGCAGCCTTTAACCTAGTTATAAGTAGCCCAGAGGCGCAGGAGGGTCTAAGAGCCTTCTTATCCAAGAAGTAGGCTTAGATCTTACACCTCTTACATACCCTGACTACATCAAAGTATGTGTCGTAGAGCCCTGTGCGTTTAACACGAATATAGTATGTGTGCTCGAGGCAGATGCTGTCTCCACACATATGGCAGACCCTCCAAGAAGCTTCGTCTTCAGGTATGATGCGACCGCATTCAACACATCTAGCGGGTTTGGCGCTTCTACTCAAATGCATCTACCTACTTTAGATGCTGAGCGGGTTCTCCCCTATCGCTCGAGTTATATCGGCTGAAGTTATGATCCCTAGCAGCTGCCCTTCCTCCACCACCGGCAGTCTTCTAATCTTTAGTTGAGTCATGATTCTAGCAGCTTCTCTTAGCTCGAAGTCCGGGGTGATGACGGTAAGGGGGCTGCTCATAAACTCCTTAACCCTCTCTTTCAACAGCTTCACATCTTTTACGAGGACTTTGGTTAGAAGGTCTCTTTCAGTAAAGATCCCAGCCGGCTTCCCGCCCTCGGTTACGATGACACTACCTATGTGCTTCTCACCCATTATTCTGCAGACCTCTTCAATAGCGGTGTTTGCATCAACCGTTATTACCGGCGAAACCATAACATCTCTAACCTTAATCATGAGCTCACCTTCTCTAAATCTCCTCTAGCTCTACTTAATACCTTTTCTATTTCTGCAGCTCAGCGTATATGAGTGCGTGATCTTTATCGAATGGCTCGAGCTCAACAACTTGGTTGATCTTGAAACCACTCTCCTTGAGCTTTGATACCTCTTGCTTCACAATAAGTGTCGGCTCCATCGCTACATCTATGCTTCTACACTTAACCACCAGCAGCAGCTTCCCCTCGCTCTTAAGGTAGATTCTGCAGTTCTCCACCGCTATCTCCGTCTGATCTGGCTGGGCGATGTCACAGTAAACCAGATCAACCTTACCGTAAATGGAGGGGTAGAGCCTAGGATGCCTGGCGTCAGCAACTATCGGCACAACATTCCTTCTATGTTTAACTACTCTCTCAATCATCTCTCGAGCAACCCTCGCCGAGAACTCCACACCAAAGACCACACCTTTCTCACCCACTATATCTGATACGTGGCTGAGGGTTGTGCCTGTAGATGCGCCCAAGTAGAGTACACTATACCCCTCCCTTAGACCTATATCCTTAAGCCCCTTGAGTATAGCTGCTGCTAGCTTGCTTCGAAACGGATCCCATATCCTATACTCTTTGCCCTCAACCACCACAAGCTTCTCCCCGTACACACTAACACCGGGTGCTAAGTTTAGGGTGGCAAGCCTAGTCTGCCCCTCAACCTCTAACCTTATCAGCCTACTTCCTACCTCTCCGCTTAGCACCATACTTAGCCCCCTTCTGTTTAGATGGCTTAGGCGCCTTCGGATACTTTGCTTTGATCTCCTCTATCCTCTTCTCTAGCTGCGAATCGATGCTCTCCTCCCTCTCACCCCTATAAGCATCGACCCTAGCAGCCAACGCTATCTTCGCAGCAAGAGACCTAGCTACCTTACCTCTCTGCCAAGGAGGGGCTGAATGAACGAGCTTATGCTGAAAGATGATCCCATGTTTAGGCGGAGGCGCACCCGTACGCAGCGCTCTAAAGAGCGCCTTCTCAGCACCCAAAACCTGTATAGTGCTCGCAGGCAACATCGCCAACTTCTCCAAGCCACCGGCTTTTGCTATGAGCCTCGCACCTATCGTAGCTCCTGCGATAGCAGTCAAGTTAGGCGCTATTTTACTCATCGTCGTCTCTATATGCCTTTGAAGTGACTTTCTTAACGCGTAGAGATCCTTGACCTCTTTGGCGAGCATCCTCACCCTACTGAGGTCTTCCTCTCTTATTTCGGCACCCTTTGACTTTTCAGAGGCCTCGACTATGGCTTTGACCTTCTTTTCGGCAAGCTTTAGCTCGCTAGCAACCTCCTTCACGCGGTCCCTATGACCCACATTCAGTATGAAATCAATGTATTGCTCTGGTTCAGATAGAATATCTGAAAGCTCTGGGAAGTGTAGACCATACCACTCCTTTAGGCGCGCGTTGAATATGTTGACCGCCCTATCCACTTCGTCCAATGCCTGTATAGATTGTATCACCTGTAGATCCGGTTTAGCAGAGGCCTCTCTAATCTTAGCTTCAGCCAAATAGATGGCTGCTTCGCGCACAAGCTCCTCAGCCTTTGCAGAGCTGTCAACCAAACCTGAGGTAACGATCAGATCGAGCCTCTTCTCCTTAAGTCGGGCTGCAACGTCTTCATCTACTAGCTTACATTTGTAGCCCAGCGCCTCTATAGCAGCCCTCACCCCCTCCTCCACCGCCCTAAACCCACTAACACCTAGGGTTGCTGCCTCCTTCAAGAACTCTTCGAGAGACGGGTTCGGCTCCCCTAGTAGAAGCAGCCTATATTTGTTGAAGGATTCAGCCCCGTAAGGCTTCGCTAACACAGGCTTCAACTCCTCATCGACCAGCACCAACCCAGCCTCCGTAGCCAAGACCGTTGACTCCAACCCTAACCACTTGTCGCATAATCCTTATACATGTGTGGTTAAAAAGATACACTGAGCTTGATTGAATGCAGCCGTTGATTTGAGTGTAGATCTGAAAGGGCTAAAGATGAAGAACCCGCTGATGCTCGCCTCAGGCATCTTAGGCAACTCAGCAGAACTCCTTCTGAGGGCTCTGGAGTCTGGCGCAGGAGCGGTAGTGACCAAGTCCATAAGC
>CAYQXI010000080.1:0-2650 GCA_964421575.1 uncultured Nitrosopumilales archaeon | reverse complement strand
ATCGTTCACACCTCTCACCAAAGTAACCACCAAAACTGTGCTTTCGTGCCCGATCTTCCGAAGATTCTCTAAAGCCTTCATCTTGCTCTGTAGGAGATCAACCCCCCTCGTGATGATGTAGGGTTCACTTCTAACACCATCAAACTGGAGGTAAAATGTGCTAACCCCAGCTTCAGCCAAACTACGAGCATACTCCAAATTATTGGCGATTCTTATCCCATTAGTGTTTACTTCAACGTGAGGTATGCCTGCTTCATGTGCCCTCTTGACCAACTCAGGAAGGTCTTCCCGTAGCGTTGGTTCGCCGCCTGAGAATTGCAGAGCCTTTGTGCTGACAGGCCTGTTTGCTACAAGATTATCTATCATCGCGAAGATTTCTTCTTTGGTTGGCTCGTAGAGGTAGCCTGCTGCGGCTGCGTTGGCGAAGCAGATGGGGCACCTTAGATTGCATCGGTTTGTTACATCTATTATGCCTAGGATGGTGTAGGATTTGTGGTTCGGGCATAGTCCGCAGTCATAGGGGCATCCTTTAGTGACCTTTGTTCTTGGGTTTTCAACACCACTACCATCTCTTCTAAACTTCTGAACCCTCATGTACTGCTCGTAGTCGCTCCAGTAGAGGTCTTCGTAGCTGCCGTGTTCGGGGCAACTCTTCTGTATGAACACTTTTCCGTCACATTGGTAGATTGTTGCTTTTATAACTCTGAAGCAGATGGGGCATATGCTTGTGGTTTCTTTAAGGGGTGTCAACAATCTACCCTCTTTTACCGCTGTTAATTAAGCTCTTCCTATCTTCCTATACCTTTAACCTTATGTATCTTCTATAACCCTAGCCTTTGAATTCTCGTTAGTAATTCGAGTTCTTGGTCTACGCAGGCGCTCTGTACACCAAATTTTCGTATGCATTCGAGGCACCGCTCAGGGTCGCAGAGAGTGGTGCTCAGATACTTCTCCCCTCCGTCTGGTAAAATTGCTAAGATCACGCCTGAGTCCAGCTCCTGAGCCTTTTTTAGCGCAGCGTAAAATATAGCTCCTGAGCTGGGTCCGCAGAATATCCCCTCTTTAAGTGTGAGCAGTCTAGCGGTCTCTTCTGCCTCAGCTAAGGTTACAACCACCTTTTCGTCTACTAGCGATGGGTCCCAGATCTTAGGCACATACTGGACCTCAAGGTTCTTTAAGCCTTGGATCGGTGTGTCCTTATGTGGTTCTACGCCTATAACCTTCACCTTGGGGTTCTTTTCTTTTAGCTTCTTTGAGACGCCGATGATTGTGCCGGTTGTGCCCAGCCCAGCGACTAGGTGTGTGAGTCTATCGCCGAAGTCCCTCCAGATCTCTTCGGCTGTTGTTTCGTAGTGCGCTTTGACGTTGTTTGGGTTTGCAAACTGGTTGGGCATGAAGTACTTCTCTGGGTTCTTTGAGAGTATCTGCCTAGCTAGATCCTCAGCTCCATTCATCCCTTTTGCCGCTGGTGAAAGGATTATCTTCGCGCCGTATGCCATTAAGATCTTTCGCCTCTCCATGCTCATAGTTTCGGGCATAACTATAGCGAGCTTATACCCCTTGACCGCACAGACCAATGCTAATCCTATGCCTGTGTTTCCGCTTGTGGGTTCTATTATGATCTTGTCCTTAGTGAGCAGACCTTCTTTTTCAGCAGCTTCTATCATGTAGAATGCGATTCTATCCTTCACTGATCCGCCTGGGTTGAACTTTTCCAGCTTCACATACATCTCTACACTCTTCTTTGGGCTTAGATTATTGATCTTCACGACGGGTGTGTTGCCGATCAGTTCGAGTATGTTGTTGTATATCATTCTGAATACCCCTCGGTTATATCGGTGATATAATCTATTCTATACACCTATCTAGGGCAAATATAAACTGTGATCTGCGCGGGTTGTCTGGTGGCCAGATAGAATAGTTGTTCTTTTTCAAAACATTATTGCAAGCGTTATCTCTACAATCTTAAAATAGCTGCCTATTAAGAAGTAAACAACTGTTGGTTGCTGACCTTAGAAATCAGCTTGAGGCTCGTAAAGACAGGTGGACCATCCGTCTTGTGACGGTCGGTAGGAGGAGCGGTCTACCCAGACCTGTTACGGTTTGGTTCGTTTACCTAGATGGTAAGCTCTTTGTACGCACATCATACAAGACGAACTGGGGTAAAAATCTTATCGCTAACCCGAGTGTCGAAGCTGAAGTCGGTGGGTTAAGGTTCAAGGCAGAAGCCGAGCGTGTCGATGACCAAAGGCTCAAAGATACGCTTCTTGAAGCATATAGGAGAAAGTATAAGTTTTTCGATTTAATCTCCCGCTTCTTTAAAATCAGGGGAAATCCTCTCTTTTTCGAACTAAAAGTTAAGGAAATATTTTGGTTTCCAAACAGATCAGAAACTCACGGTAGAAAGCCTAAATATCCTTGAAAGATTTAAGGGTTAATGATGGAGCTAAGCGAGGTTAGAGTGGTTATCCCTGTAGGTGGGCAAGCGACTAGACTTCAGCCTCTTACCGCTGAGGTTTCGAAGGCTTGCTTACGTTTTATGAATAAGCCGCTTATCGAGATAGCGATTGCTGAGCTCGCTAAACAAGGTGTTAAGCACTTTATTTTCGGCGTGAAGGGTTACATAAACTATCGAAGCCTGCACGACTAT
>CAYQXI010000079.1:0-9486 GCA_964421575.1 uncultured Nitrosopumilales archaeon | reverse complement strand
CTCATGCTCTGAAGGTAGCACAGCATCTACACCCTCAAGCATCTTACTAAGCGCATACGCGTTCCTCCTCCTCTTCTCAAGGAAGTGGTTAAGCTTCTTGAGCTGAGCAGATAGAATGGCTGCGGAGACCTCGCTCATCCTTAGATTCAACCCCGTCCTCATAACCAAACCTTCGGCGCTCAAACCGTGGTTCCTTATCATCCTAAGCTTCTCAGCCAGCTCATCGCTATTGGTCACTACAGCCCCGCCTTCGCCGCAGGTTATAACCTTGGATGGGTAGAAGCTGAAGCACCCTATGTCGCCGAGCGTGCCAGTCTGCTTAGAGCGGTAGGTAGCGCCGAGCGACTGAGCAGCATCCTCAACGACAAAGAGGTTGTGTTCTTTCGCCACCTCAAGCACCTTATCCATGTCAGCTGGGTAGCCGTAGAGGTGAACGGGTATAATCGCCTTACACCTATGGGTTATCTTACGCCTCAGATCCTCCGGATCTATACAATAGTCCTCAAGACTTATGTCCACGAAGACCGGTTTAGCGCCAACAGCCACTACCGCATTCGCTGTCGCTACAAATGTAAAAGATGGTAGAAGGACTTCATCACCCTCCCCTACACCGAGCGCTAGAAGAGCTGAGTATAAGGCTGCGGTACCTGAGTTCACGAGCACCACGTGCTTGACTCGGAGGTATTCTGCTAACGCCTTCTCAGCAGATACTACATTCCTCCCGCCTAAGTAAGTTGGGTTTGTCAGTTCGCCGCTTCTTAAGGTGTTTAGGACAGCCTCCTCCTCTTCTCTTCCGAGTATGGGTTGGTTTATCGGTATCATCCGCTCTGCTCCCATTTAAAGACCTCACGTAGCTCTTGCTTCTGCTCAAAATGCTTTCTTACCGGCTCGATTATCTTGTTTAAGGCAGCAGCTACTGAAAGCTTTAGGTCGGCTGGGTGTAGCTCACCTTTAACGTAGGCTGCTTCAAGTTCGCTGTAGCTGCTGAAGGTTACCTTGCCACCGTATTTTGCCGGTCTATCGACCTCGAACACATCTGATTCGTGGAATATTATGTATCTTGCTATATCAAGCACAGGGTTCTGAGAGGCAACCTTAGGTGGGCACCAAGCCTTCATCAACTTCTCCCTAATCTGCTCCTCGCTATCGTGGATGAAGATTGCCGTCTCAGGCTTAGACTTACTCATCTTAGTTTCTGGACCAGATAGGCTGCATAGTAGTGTATGGTGCACCGCTACAGGCTTCTTCCAACCGAGCTTGGGGAAGACCTCTCTTGCGAGCATGTGAACCTTACGCTGATCCATACCTGCGTGCACAAGGTCAAGATCCATCGCTTTAATATCCACAGCTTGCATAGGTGGGTAAAGGTATTGTCCGAAGTCAAGCTTCTCCTTTTGTGATCTACCCATGATGGTCAAGCACCTTATGTTCCTAGCCAAAGTTATCTGCTTGCAGAAGCGGACATAATTCTCCCAGTAGTCTGGGGTGTTCTTGTAGAGGTCTGTGCCTAAGAGCGTCTCCACACCCGGGCAGAAGAATCTGAACGCCTCATCATAGTATCTTGCTGCTGCGCGTATCTTACCCCAGTCTCCGCCAAACTTGTTGTTTAGGTAGCTGTGCCAATCCGCTAAAAAGACGAGGCATTTGAACCCAGCCTTCAGAAAATCTCTGATCTTATACCCCACTATAATCAAGCTGCCTAGGTGCAGAGGCCCAGATATCTCCAACCCTATATAGTGCTTAGGGTGCTCTACCGTCTGAAGAAGATGCCTAAGCTCACTCTTAGTTACCACTTCTTGCGTCGGCTCCTTTAAGACTAGGTTGATGCGCTCTTCGAGGTCCAAGCGTAGATCACTTTCACATACACTCATTTAAAAATTCCTCGCCACCTTTCTGTAATCGACAGAGTAGCCAGAATTGGGTAGACTTTTAAGATAGAGGAGGATGTTAATGGTAGTAACGAGATTTGGCCGTTGATTGGTTGACCAGATTAGGTAAGAAGGGGTTCGAGGAGTTTGTCAAAGAAATCGTGGAAAAAGTTGTTGATAAAGCGCTACAGAATAGAGTAGAGCCTCGCCTACTTGGTATAGAAAATCAGCTTGCAGCGATAAAGACTAGACTCGATGTGGCTGATAGGCTTGCGATGTTAAAGTCAAGCCGCTAGCCACATACTTCTTGCAAAGATCTCATTGTGTTGCGTATTATCTGCTGATTTGGTTTATCTCACTTTATATTTAAAGCTCTCTAAATGCCACTCTACAATAGAAAAGATTAGATATGTTTATAAGAATAAAAAATATACCCTTTTGTGAGGAAGGCATGAAGATATCTAAATTCCAGACAACAAAAAATGTTGGTAGAGAGATTGTTGAGAAGGCCGGGGTTGATGTAGATCTTCTCATAACAAAGCTGAAGCGGGCTGCTGCAGCGGAGTTCACAACCTACTACTATTACACCATACTAAGAATGCACTGTTCCGGCTTAGAGGGCGAGGCGATAAAAGAAGTTGTTGAGGACGCTAGACTAGAAGACCGCTTACACTTCGAAACCCTAGTGCCTAGGATCTATGAGCTTGGTGGGGAGCTCTACCGAGATCTGAAGGAGCTGCACGATGATGCCGCTTGTGCCGCAGCATACCTACCCAGCGACCCCTCTGACATAACGGAGATACTCAAAGTTCTGCTTGAAGCGGAGAGGTGTGCGGTTAGAGTCTATACAGAGATATGCGACATGACTTTCGGTAAAGACCACCGAACCTACGAAATATCTCTAGCCATACTACACGAGGAGATCGAGCACGAAGCGTGGTTCCAAGAGCTGCTAGAGGGGCGCCCCTCAGGCCACTTCAGAAGAAGGAAACCCGGCGAAGGCCCATATACGCAGAAGTTCAGGCACATAGAGTAAATCTTAAACCCCCTCCACCCCTTCTTTTTTGACATGTGTCCTTGGTTCAAGCTTGCTAGGGTTAGCGAGATCAGACCTAATTCGATGAAAGAGTTTGAGGTGGCGGGATGCAATATACTTTTGGTGAACGCTCTAGGCAGATTATACGCCCTTGAGGCGAGCTGCCCACATATGGGATACGCCCTTAAATTCGGCTCTCTATCAAGTAAGGTTCTCCGCTGCGGATTCCACTACGCTGAGTTTGATGTGGAAGACGGTAGGGTGTTAAAAGAGCCAGTTGACGGTAAAGGTGTCAGAGGATTAAAGAGTTATCCTGTGAAGGTTGAGGGTGAAAACATCCTTGTTCTGTTAGAGGAGCAGAAGGAGTAGCCCAAGCGCTATGGTGTAGAAGCCAAGTAGGTGAAAGAAGCCCTTCATCAGTAGCTTACGTAGGATGCTAAGCGAAAGATAACCCACAACCACAGCCGTGACCCCGCCTACTAGAAGCGGTGGAACGAGCGCAGCGTCAACGCTACTCTTAATCAAAGTGAGTAAAAGAGCACCTAATACAGCTGGTATTGATAGGAGGAAGGAGAATCTGAACGCCTCCTCACGCTTGACACCAGCCAAGAGCGCTACACTTATCGTCAACCCACTCCTTGAGAAACCCGGGAGTAGGGCTAACGCTTGAGCCAAACCAATGAGTAGGGCTGCTCTCGCTGAAACTGTTTTTGAACCACCTCTTCTGAGTTTAGATGAGGCGACGAATACGCCAGATGCTGCGAAGCAGAGCCCAAGCACCTTAAGATCGAATAAGGTTAGGTAGTAGTCGTAAAACAATAAGCCTACGATAGCCACTGGCACAGACCCAAGTAGTATAAGCAGTATGAGCCTCCCATGCTCTGATCTGAAGTCGAGCTTTAGCGCGGCTGAAGATATCTGCAGCAGGTCTCTTCTAAAGAAGATGAATATTACTAATAGGGTTGCTACATGCAGAACCACCTCGAAGAGCAGAGGCTCCTCAAGCCCAAGCAGAATCTGAGCAGCAGCTAAGTGGCCTGAGCTTGAGATGGGCAGCCACTCTGTTACTCCTTGTGTGACACCTAAAAGCACTGCTTCTAACATATTCATTTGGCTGGTTTAACTCTCCATATAGCCTTTTGCTAGGTAGTAGTATAGTAGCACAACAAACCCTATTGTGATAACAACGATAGGAACCACGGCTATCAATAGGGTTGGGGTGTTTATTGCTATTAACCTATTTACAAAGAGGTCTGCTTCTAAACCGGACTGGCCTTGTATTATCAGATAGGGGAGTCTGCCCCAGTTCTGAGCGATCTCACCAAGGTATAGTGAGAGAATAGAGAGGGGCGCCAATGTGTAGGCCAAACTTACCCGAGTCGGGTTAGAGTAGTAGATAAGTCCGGCAGCAAGTAAGTAGATCCCAATCAATACCATACCCAAAAAGGCATAAGAAACGTTGGTCGGAGCGCTGAACCCGCTGATCAACCCGGTATTAAGCGCATAAAACAGAAGCTGAGAATGCTCACTTAAGCTTGACCAATACCAGAAACCTATTACTCCTTGCGGGATTATTAGGAGAGAACTAACTAAAGCGGTCTTAGCAGCCCAACCTCTAAGGTATTCGCTCCGCCTAGAAGCCCAAGCGAATCCGGTGGCGGCTGTGAAGAAGCCTATTGAGAGTGCACCGACCCAAGTGTGTAGTAGCAGTGGAGCGTAGAGGGGGTTTGTGAGGGCTGCGGCTACGTTACCCTCTAGTGGAGATAGGCTGATGAGTCCTACTGGGTTGTTCATGTATGCGAAGATGTATCTGAAGCCAGCGGGTATGAGTAGCCCTGAGATAGCCATAATCAGCCCTAAGATGATATGTGTGCTTAATCCCACTTTACCCCAAGTGTACCAGTATGCAGCGATAGATGTGAGTCTGATTATTATGCCTATTACACTTATCAGCAGAGCGAAGAATAGCACCTGCACCACCACGTTAACGAAGCCAGTCCAGAGTCCAAATAGGATTACAGTTATAAGTGTGCCGTAGACGCCTGAGACTGCTTCGTTGGCTGCAACGAACTTAAGCGAGAGCTTTGAGACTTCCTCAGCTTTCTGATCACTTCGGGACCTCCATCTAGCCGCTACGCTAAGGAAGCCTAACCCTATGTTTATGTTCACAAACGTTAGATGCACCAGCAACACAAATCCAAGAAGTAGAAGCGCTGCGAGCGTATCCAAGTTACCTACCCCCCACTTTAAAGCCTCTAACCAAGACTAGGTAGAGGGTCAAGCACAAGAGGATGAAGCCGGCGATCAAACCGCCTATTACAGTAGCAGCGACTAAAGGTGAGCCGCCTAAAGGTGTTATGATCTCATCTGGATAAACAAGTCCGTAAACGGTCCACGGCTTCCTCCCAATCTCTCTGACTGCCCAGCCTAAGCCAGCCATAAGCGGAGTAAACACACCCATCACTAGAGCAATATAGGGTAGGAGGTTTAACCTACTCTGCCAGAAGCGTCGGAAGACGAAGACCGAGAGTATCACTAGCGAGATTAGGAGGCTTAAAGCGGCCACACTAATCTTAATCATGTACATCGGGTAGACTAACCCAATTAGGTTAGAAGCCTTTAGTGTGTCGGTTACAGCAATGTCTACAGCAGAAACACCGCCTATGACCAAGTTTGGATTAGGATGATTCCTAGCAGCCTCAACCAGCTTATCGAAGCCATCAAAGACGTAGTTTGGGTCGCCGAACATCGTAAGACCTACTATAGGATCTGGCTTTGAAACATCTAATCCAGCGATAAGCGCAAATTTCGTCGGCTGATATTCGTACACAACAGCACCCATCCAATGCGCTGTAGCGCCTTGTGCTAAGATCAAGACCGCACCGATGGCTAAAAGCGTTTTGACCGCTTTGAGGTAATAGTCCCTCTCGGTTCTCCTTTTGAGTATAAGGATGGCGAATCCGGACGCTGCCCAGAAGACGCCGACCGAAGCAGATGCTAGGAGTTGGTGTAGAATGCTTTGAGTCGAGTATGGACTCTTTAAAGCTATCCAAGGATCATAGAGCAGTTCGCCGAACTTCTCTGTTAAGGTGCTTAAGACTTCGGGGTTTACCAGCGCAACCCCTCCTCCAGCCTTGCTGCTTACTGAGACAAGCGCATCCTTTACACTTAAGAAGAAGTCTACGTTTACAACAAGAGGCCCATAGCTAGGCGCCCACGGATAGATCTGCTTGACAAGATCACCAACCCCCCAAGGAGCCTGCATCCAAGAGTTGACCGAGGTTATTAGCGCCCCTGAAAGTAGTGCTGCAAAAGCGTATGTGAGCGTGATCATCCAATGTGACCAAGGGTTACGGAACTTGCCCCAAGTGTAGTAGAGGGCTATGAGGGTAGCCGCTTCTAGAACGAAGGCTACAAGCTCGAGGTAAAAGGGTATGAAGGCGAAGCTCCCAGCGACCAGAAGAACACCACTCCAAACCTGCAGAAGGCCGAACTCAACGAGCGTCCCCGTAGCAGCCCCATATACAAAGACGATGAGAAGAACTAGGGAGATGGTCTTTGCGGCCCTCAGAAGCAGATCATCTTTTCTACGGATACCAATAAACTCGATTATGAGCAAAGCGACGGAGAAACCTATGACGATAGCTACCGTTATGGCGTGAATATATATTCCAAGAGCTGAAAGGTTCAGCGCCCCACTTAAATAATCTGCACCACCCATAAACCAACCCACCTAAGAGTAGGATTAATGCGCCTTAACATTACAATAATTGGATAGTATATCTGCTATAAGTTCTTTACTATTGAAAGAATCGATTAAATAGAAAGTATTTGAGGTGGATGGGGCAAGTCTACTTATGAGCCAAATTTTCTGCCTAGTGCATCTTAGGTTATGCACGAAATGATTTTAGTTTCTCTTTAACTGCCTTCGCTTCTTCGCGTGAAAGAGATACGCCGTAGGGTCGCTGTTGCTTTAGCCTTCTTAGTGTAGGTTCCGTGAAAACCTCTTCTGCCGCTATCGGCTGCTTGTATTCCGCAAGCCCTTCAAGCTCTACAACGTAATCCCATTTATGTCTCGTAGCGTAATCATAACCCTTATCAAAAGGGTTGAGCGTGTCGACGTTAACACAAACGCCCTCGCCTACAAGAAGATATTTACCGCTCTCTTCGCTCTTCATTACAAAATATATTGTGTTGCCTTTACCCAGCTCGGATGGCTTACCCCTCATGTAGTATTTCTTCCTCACTCTAAATACGCTTTCAAAGAACTCTTGGTTCAGAATCTTAAAGACATAGTCGCTTCCGATTATACGCGTATTACGCATACACAGTTTTAGTCAAAGAGGTAATTTTAACCTTTAGGGCTTTTCACTACTGACCATTACATCTACTGTAATGGCTATGCATCGCTCAAGTGAGCGGGTTATATGGCAGTACTCTTTCGCTAGCTCGATGAACCTCTTGACCCTCTCAACCTCCTCTTCCGGTGCTGAAGCCTCTATCTTCGCCTCCACACTAGTTATTCTGTAGCCTTCATCCATCAACTTAACTTCGCCCCTAACATCCACCCTAAACTTCCTTAGCGGTAGTTTGAAGCGCTCCTTAAAGTGAAGGAAGGTTGTGAGCAGGCAGCCGCCTACCGCTGAGAGGAGTAGCTCATCTGGGCAGAAGCTTCTACCCAACCCCTTAAACTCCTTCGGCATATCGAAACTAAGGTGATGCTGGTTGGTTCTCGCCTCCCCACCAGTTAACCCATCCCATTCAACAAAAACACTGTATTTATAGACCTCAGGCCCTATGGCTCGCATAGCATGTTAATGTGTTTTGATGGACTTAAAGTTAACTACAAAACCTTTTTAGGTGCTTTAGGCAAACGGGCTGTAGTGTCTTGGGTTGGGTGAAGCACCTATCTGCCTCATAGCGGGCTCCAAAAGCGATGCTGAGTATGTGAAGAGGGCTGAAGATGTCCTAAACAAGCTCGGGTTAAAGTATGATGTAGCCTTCCTCTCAGCACACCGGAATCATGAAGATCTTGATATCTACCTCTCTAACTCCAAGGCTGAGGTCTACGTGGCTATAGCCGGGTTAGCCGCCCACCTACCCGGCTACATCGCCTCCAGAACCCTAAAGCCCGTTATTGGGGTCCCAATCAATAAGGCGCTCGGTGGACTTGACTCACTACTATCTATAGTCCAGATGCCTAGGGGTGTCCCTGTCGCTTGTGTCGGTATCGATAACCCAGAGAACGGTGCTCTGCTTGCTGCTGAAATCTTAGCTCTGAAGGATCCCAGTTTAGCGGAGAAGATAGCGCTCTATAGAAGGGGGAAGCTGTGATGGCTGAGCCAGAGATCCGCTTCATAAAGAGTGGTAAGGTGAAGGACATCTACCAATATGGCGGAGATAAGCTGATGTTCGTCTTCTCAGATAGGGTCTCAGCGTTCGATGTAGTCCTCCCAACACCTATACCGAGGAAGGGTGAGGTGCTCTGCAGATTCAGCGAATTCTGGTTTCAAGTACTACCCCACCCAAACCATATGCTCACAGTGATCCCGCCAAACAAGATGATCGTAAAAAGTCTCAAGATGATCCCCTTGGAGTGTGTGGTTAGAGGTTACAACTACGGGAGCTACTATGAGAGGCTGAGCAAGGGGCTTCTTAAGGCGGATAAGCCTCTGAAGCTCGCCGAAGAGCTCCCCCAACCAATCTTCGACCCGACCACAAAGTCCGAGACCAAAGATCTCCCTGTAACGAGAAGCGAAGCGGTTGCACAAGGTCTAGTGACAGCCGAAGAGTACGATCTGCTCGAAGAAGCTTCTATTAAACTGTATAGTGAGATGAGAAGGTGGGCTGATAGGGCTGGCTTTATAATAGCCGATGTTAAATTCGAGTTCGGGAAGGATGAAGAGGGGCGGATTCTGCTCGCGGACTCGCTTGGACCTGATGAATTTAGACTCTGGCTGAAGTCGGAGTATAGGGTTGGTGAGGAGCAGAAGAGCTATGATAAGCAGATCATAAGGGATTGGCTGATCAAGGTCTCATTCAGGTCTAAGTTGGAGGAGGCGAGGAAGGCTGGTCTACCTCTACCAACACCACCAGAGTTCCCTCAAGAGCTCGTTGAGGAGACTGTGAGAAGATACATAACCGCATACGAGCTGATATCCGGTAGGCGCCTATAGTGAGCGTAGCAGTAATATAGCTGCTGATGCGCATCAAGCACTCAAAGTATGAAGCCTAAGTCATATGCTGAGGCTGGGGTAGATGTAGCGGAGATTAAGCGTAGGCATAAAGATCTAGCTAAGATCTTCTCCGCGACCTTTAGGTTCAGAAGAGGGAAGGTAGGTTCCGTCTACTACGGGATAGGGCATTACGCTGGTCTGATAGATCTAAAGGATGGTAGGCTGCTCGCCACACACATCGACGGTGTAGGAACCAAGGTTATCGTAGCGCAGATGCTCAGAAGATACGATACAGTGGGCATAGATTGTGTGGCTATGAATGTGAACGATATAATCTGTGTGGGTGCGGAGCCCATAGCCTTCCTCGACTACCTAGCCCTAAAGAAGCCAGATCAAAGTCTTATTC
>CAYQXI010000078.1:0-3906 GCA_964421575.1 uncultured Nitrosopumilales archaeon | reverse complement strand
CCCTAGGTGTATCTAGGCTACTTATGATGGAGAACGCTGGCTGCGCCGTTGCCAAGGCTGTCTTACGGCTGAGAGCCCGTCTTAAGAAGGGTGTTCTTGTCGTTGCTGGGCTTGGAAATAATGGTGGTGATGGGCTTGTCGCAGCGCGCCACCTCGCCGGAGAAAGTGTGAGCGTTAAGGTAATCTTACTAGGTAGGGGTGAAGACATCAAGGGCGAGGAGGCTGCTGTAAACTGGGGCATAGTCAGCAGAATGACTCGCTCCATAACAACGCTAACCGCTTCCAACAGGGAGGAGCTTCTAGCGCACAAGAATTTATTTAAAGAATGTGGGGTAATCGTTGATGCGATCTTCGGCACAGGGATAAAAGGCGAAGTCAGAGAACCATTCGCCACAGCAATCGATCTAATTAACAGCTCAAAGGCATACAAGGTCTCTGTGGATATACCCTCAGGCTTAGACCCCTTAACAGGCGGTGTTCAGAGTAAAGCTGTTAAAGCAGATCTAACCATAACCTTCCACAAAGCTAAACCAGGGCTACTAAAGAACAAGAAGATAGTAGGTAGGCTCATTGTAGCACCTATAGGAATTCCGCCTGAGGCTGAGCTGTGAGATGGGTGTGCTGCAGATACAGGTAGGTCCTATGCAGAACTTCACCTACCTAATCTGGGATGACGAAACCAAAGATGCTGCGATCATAGACCCCTCCTGGGATATCGATAAAGTGCTTAAAGAGGCAGAAGAGAGACATCTCAAAATAAGATACATACTCAACACACATACACACCACGACCACTGCTTAGGTAACGAATATGTGAAAAAGAAGACTGGAGCCGAAACCATAGGTGGGATGGGTTCAAAAGTTAAGCTCGATAAAGTTGTTAGTGACGGTGAGCAGATACCCTTAGGCCACAGTTACATCAAAGTCATAAGCACACCAGGCCACTCGCCAGACAGCACCTGCTATCTCTTCGAAGGGGACCTTTTCACAGGCGACACGCTTTTCGTGGGGGAGTGTGGAAGGACTGATCTGCAAGGAGGTAGCGCAGAAGACCTATACGAAAGCCTATTTAACAAGATATTGAAGTTAGATGATAACATAAAGGTTTACCCTGGGCACGACTACGGCTCTTCGCCTTACTCAACCATCGGATATGAGCGTAAAAACAACTATACCCTCAAGCAGAGAACAAAAGAAGAGTTCGTCAGGTTTATGATGAGCCCTTGACGAACCCTATTTGAGTCTTGAGGCTACTACGCTCCAGTCGATGTTCTTGAAGAAGGCTTCGATGTAATCGGCGCGCTTTAGACCGTAGTCGATCATAAAGGCGTGTTCGAAGACATCCATAACCAGTAGGGGTCTGCAGCCAGCAAGGTGCCCTACGTCGTGCTCGTTGATCCAAGCGTTGAATAGCTTGTTTGATACAGGGTCTAGGTAGAGGACAACCCAACCTATACCCCTCATCACACCTATTGCTTTGAATTCCTTCTCCCACTCTGCGTAGCTGCCGAAGTCTTCCTCTATCTTCTTCGCTAGGTCTGAGTTTGGGTCTAACGGCTTTCCACCGCTCACCAAGTTGTCGAAGTAGTATTCGTGGAGCCTCATACCATTCCACTCCCAGCCGAATCTCCTCTTTACCTCAGCGTAGTCTGGTGTGTTTGCTTTGCCTTCTTTTTGCATAGCTTTGAGGATCTCAACCAACTTGTTGGTATTGTTTACGTAGCCTTGGTATAGTGCGAAGTGGTTCTTTAGAAGCTGGTCGCTAAAACCGGGTGTGCCGAGTAGCCTACTATAATCTTTTGCTTGGTAGCTCATAGTTAATAATAGGGTGTTAAGCACCTTAAATCCGTTACTGGAGTTGACTAGTGAAGTATGGTTGCGAAGATGATCTATATATCAAGGGATGTTGTGAATGGTATGCTTACCTACTTTAGATCTCTTCACCCAAGAGAGGGTATCCTTCTGATGCGGGGTAAAGTTAAGAAGGATGCGATCTATGTTGAGCAGCTGATTCTACCACCCAGACCAACTTTAGCTGAAGACTTCTCGTCTTTCTCACCCTACGATCTACCGCTAGATCTCTCAGTGCTTGGTATAGCGCACTCCCATCCAAATGGTGTTCAAAAGCCCTCTTTAGAGGATTTGAGTAACTTCTACGGCAGATTCATGGTGATCGCCACTTACCCTTATAGGTCTGAAGCAGATATCGGTGTATTCGATAGAGAGGGGAATAGAGTGGCTTTTAAGGTGATTTAGCTGGGATGATGCAAAGGAAGATGAGGTCATCATTGCCTATGTTTCTGAACTGGTGAACCTCGTTCGGAGGGATGAAAACCACCGAGCCTTGTTTAATCGGGATACTCTGCTTCTCATCTCTCACTTCACCCAACCCATCCAGCACATAGACCTCATGCTCATAGTCGTGTGCGTGCATAGGAGTATAACCTCCCGGATTTATCCTAAATCTCCGCATTATGAATGTGGGTGCGGGTGGATGATCTATTAGAATCTGCAGGGTGGTGTCTTTGGCCCCCTCCATCTGCACCTTTTCAGCCTTAACTTTATCCGAATCTATGACTAGCATAGCACAACCTCTACTGTTGCAGACGAAAATAGACTTTACGCAGCCTTTTAATGCTATCCTAATAGCCTATAAGGGTTCTTCTTTTTACCCCGTCTATATTGCCAAGTGCCATAGAGTTTACCGCACCTTGCGCATAAGACACCCCTATTAGAGTAAAACATAATATCCCCGCCACAGGTACATACTCCAAAGACGCCTTTATCGGTCAGTATAATAGGTTCTTCTCTAAGCTTAATATCTTGCGGATAATCTTCTGCTTGATATATTTTTGCCATCATCATATGTTTATTTTTCTGACTATTTAAATATAACTATGTTATATACTAACGAAAATGCAAAGAAAATTAAAAATATCATACCCTGTAATGCCCTATTTCGCAATTTAGACAAATAAAATAGTGCGATTTTCCTACCCGTGATGCCTAATATAGCGCCTCCTTTAAGACGTCTTTACAGAAGCAAGTGCGCTCCGTTGGAATGGTGGGTATAAGATCTAGCAGTAGGCGCTTTACCTTCCCGATATTCTTCTGGAGGGTTTCTATAACCTCCGCACCAGAAACTGGCTTCTCAGCCCACACGTCATAGTCTGTTACGGTTGCTACTGTAACATAGCAGATTTCAGCCTCCCTTGCTAAGACACACTCTGGAACAAGGGTCATACCTATAATATCTGCACCCCAGGCTCTAAACATCTTCGACTCTGCTCTTGTCGAGAACCTTGGTCCCTCTATGCATACGTATGTTCCGCCGTCGTGCACCTTGAATCCGAGGCGCTTAGCCGACTCTACCGCTAATCTTCTTAGCTCTGGGCAGAAGGGGTCTGCTGTTGAGATGTGGCATACTTGCTGCCCCTCGTAGAATGTGCTCGGTCTAGCCTTGGTTCGATCTATAAATTGATCGGGTATAACTATGTCTCCAGGCTCCATATGCTCTCTTAGGCTCCCTACGGCTGAAGGCGCTATGATGCGTTTTACCCCTAGGCTCTTCAGAGCCCAGATATTTGCCCTGTAGTTTATTAGGTGGGGTGGAATTTTATGCCCCTTCCCGTGCCTAGGTATGAACGCTATCTTCCTCCCTTTGTAGGTGCCTAAGGTTACAAGGTCTGAGGTTGGGCCATAAGGGGTGTAGACCTTGACTTCCCTGATATCCTCAAGTATCTCTGGGTCGTAGACGCCAGTACCGCCTATTATCCCTATCTCAGCTTCTTCTCCACTCATATCTACCACCTAATATGTGACGAGTGATGTGACCGTGTAGCCCTTCAGCTTCTCCCTACCCTTCAGATCCAGCAGCTCGATGACGAAGGCGAAGCCCACAACCAC
>CAYQXI010000077.1:0-5273 GCA_964421575.1 uncultured Nitrosopumilales archaeon | reverse complement strand
CGAGCTTCTCCTTATCCCGCTTTATAAGCTTCCTTAGGAGGTGTTTGAACTCGTATTCTAGCTGCCCGGTTGTAACTTTAGCCGCCCCGTTCAGCTCGATCATCCTTATTTTGGATGGGTTGAATGTGTATCCTCTTCTTTTAGCTTCGAGGTAGATTTGGTAGAGGTAGGCGTCGATCAGATCGAGTGGATTTTCATATCTTCTGAATCTTAGGAGCTGGGGGTGGTTTTGGTACCCTTTTGTCTTGCCCTCTAGGACCCGCTTCGCTAAGAGCCCCTCTCTCCAAACAGCGAGTAGACCGATGCGGTCAAGATACTTTGGGTGAATAGACCACAGCCTCAACTCTGCTCCTATTTTGATGCGTAGTTATTTTTTCTTGCGCTCCCATATGTAGTATAGTTTGCTTTGTGCTATGATGGCTGTCTTCTGGATAAGTGTGGCTAGCGAGTCTATCTGTTTGACGCTTTGCTCACTCTTTCTCAGTATTAGGTTGAGGATATAACGTGTTGAATGCTGGTTTAGTATTCTTGAGGTTAGGTCTTCTATCTGGTCTTGGTTTAGGTTTTGGAGCTTCTTTGTGATATAAAGTTTTGAGGCTGCGAGCCTAGGGTCTATGCCGTAATCAGCCAACATCTTTAGAGCTTCTCTGCACTTCAGTGAGAGGGTTGAGGTGTACGGTACCTCAACCATACCAGCTTTCTTGAAGAAGGGGTTGTATCTTGCCATCACCGCCAAAGCTTCAACGAATCTGTAACCGGTCTTCTCTAGGGTCTCTTTTACCAGCTTAACACCTAAACCTATTCCTCTATACTTTGGGTGTACGATTACTCTTGAGATTGTTATGAAGTCTCGGTTCAGCTCATCAACATCGATTCTTCTGCCGAAGTATTTTGTTCTGCCGGCGCAGGAGTAGACTGGGGTGCTGTAGACGATCACCCCTATGGTTTCGCCTCTGAGCTCAGCCTTATAGATTCTTCTTATGTTGAAGAGTCTGCCTCCTCTATAGTGGTAGGCTTCGAGGCTGTGTAGATCCTCTATTGTGCCCTCTTTGATCTCGACTTCTCTTAGTATGCTGCAGGGTCTGACTTTATCTGCTTCACAGTATTTGACTTGGATGTCTTTTCCGAACCCCTTTACGATGTAGATGTCTGGCTGCAGATCTTCAAATAGATCTTTATGTGCTGTAGCGATTATTAGTGTAGCACCCACTGCTCTGACCATCTTCTGAACACAGTACGCAACTACCTTAGCGGTCTCTCGGTCCAAGAGCGAGCAAAACTCATCAAAGATGAGGGTGTCTGCGCCTATCGAGAGCATCTTAGCTATCTTAAAACGGTACTTCTGCCCCTCGCTCAGATCACGATACCTTCTCACAAAAAGTGTAGCATCATTTAGCCCAGCGAGGCTTAGGTATTTGATCGCCTCCTCCAGAGTTGAACCCAATCCTTCTACGAGCACGCAATCTTGGTCGATCTCCACATCTTTTTCCTGCAAGACTTTGCCAAAGATTTGGTAGCGGCTTAAGGCTTCGGCTAGATCTTTTAGGAGGGTCGATTTCCCTGTGCCTGAGTCGCCTGTTATGTAGATGACATCTTTCGGCTCTATGTCTAAGGTGAGGTCTTGGTAGATTATCTCCTCCCTCTCAACACCTACCTCGATCCCAAATGCTTCGCTTACACATATCGTCCTTTCAGAGGGCTCGGTCTTCTCCTTGAATACCTTATCAAACCTAAAGATCTTCTTCGGCTCTTTAAATCTGAGCCTTATCTTGACGAGCATCCTAGAGCCTCACGATTACACCAGATCTACTCTTAACCGCACCCCAGCACGCTAGAGCTAAAGCATAAGCTAAGTCATCTCTGTAGCCGGGTTTTTTGTCGAAGAGGTAGCAGCCGCTTCTACTCTTCGTATATGTTATGGCGTTCAGCGAGTTTATTAGGTCGCTATCATATGGTATTATGAGTCTACGCTTCTCCATCTGCATCCTCAATTCAGAGAGGATCTCTTGTTTCATCTTCGCTGTTAGTGTTATGCCCTCGGCCGGTAATCCTAACTCTACGCAGTGCTCTAAGATCGGGTTACCTAAGCCAGTCTGGTCTACGCAGACCTTAGTTAAGCGGTTTGCTTTATGGTATTCCGCTATCTCAGCTGTGAAGTGCGTATAGGGTAGTCCACGCTTGCTGACACTATACACCACATAGAGGTATTCATCGACCAAGCACACAACCACGAATGCCGCTGAGCTCTCCTTGCCACCGGGGTCGTAGCCGCCGTAGAGCTCGCCTATGTCTTGTTGTGGTAGGTCGCCTACGCAGCCTCTGAGTAGGTCTATGGGGAAGTAGGTGTTCTCATCGTCTATGAATTTTGCTTCATACTCTTGCATATACCTCGCTTCGCCTAGAAGTGTTCTCTGCTCCTCTAGGAACTCTCTGCTGATGAGTGGGTTGGCTGAGGATGGTAGGTGGTAAATGCACTCTTTAGGCCATGTTGTGAACGCTCGATAGGTTATGTGGTCTTTGTCCCAAGGTGTGGTGAGGAGCCAGAGTGTGCCGTTTGTTGTTGCGAGCATAGGCAGTATGACCCTCTCTATGACGTCTGAGTGGATGAACGCTGCTTCATCCACAACAGCTAGGTGCACCGTAAATCCTCGAAGTGTGGAGCCATATCTCCCTGAGGGCAAGCAGATTATCCGGCTTCGGTTCCTGAAGAGTATCTGCGTCTTGGTCAGTTTGACCACATAGCCTCTAATGAAGCTCGATTCGATGAAGGAGACGACTTTGCTATAGGTTTCTAAGCTCTGCCTTAAGGTGGCTGAGACGATAATTGAGGTGCTCTTAGGGTGTGTGAGAGCGTAGTGTAGCAGCTTTATCGCTGCAACGGTAGACTTACCGATCTGCCTACCACAGATAGCCAGCAGCCTCTTCGAGTTGTTTTTAAGTAGTTCTACTTGGTAGGGGAAGGGGTTGAATCGTAAAACCAGTTTTGCGAATTTGACTGGGTCTTTGAATAGAATCTTGGCCTTCCCATCAAACCTCTCTTTATAGATGTGTTTATCAAGCTTGGCTTCAGATATCTCTAGAAGCCCGATTCTCGCTAGGTGGGGTAGGGCTTTTAGACACTGGAAGCAGACTACAGCGTTTTGGTTGATTCTGCAGTAGATCCCTTCCCCATCTAACCGATGACCACAGCCCTCTGATTCGATCTTCCTCGCTCTAGTCCGAAGATCTTCTCCTTCTATCAGCAAAGTACCAGCCTACTGCTGACCCTGCTAATGGGCCTAGGTTTAGTGCAGCCTCCTTCTTGTCAAGCAGTAGTGCTAGTATCAAACCAAGTATGATGAGGATTGCCAGAAATCCTCGGTAGTCGGTTGTGCCTCTGAAGACGCTCTTTAAGACCTGTTTGGGCTGTTTTTCAGACAACTTTCCTAATCCTCCTATAGAATCTATCTGGTTTTATCGACTTCACAATCTTCTTCACAACCTTCTCAGGCACATTAAATTCAAAGGGTATCGTGCCGAATCGGTAGCCGTTCAAGATGAGGCTCTGAGGGATGCTGTCCCAGATCCTAGCCACGCCGTCCGTTATTTCGTTCACTAAGATTATGTGGGGTTTTGAGTAGGCTAGGTCACGGTAGATTCCAGCGAACACCCCTAAGGTGAACTGCTCGGTCTTTATCGTATTCTCTTTTACAGACGTGTTTAGTCTAACGCCTCTGCATCTACAGGCGTCAAGCCAGAGCAGACCAACGACCTCGCCTACCTCAAACTCAAGAATGTCAGCCAAGCTCTGCTTGTTCTCCTTCGACTTCTTTTAAGATCTCGTTGATTTCGTCTGTGGTGCCCAAGCCGCTCTTCTCAACCACTCTCAATATGTTTAAGGCGGTCTTGTTCATGATGTCCACCAGCTTAATCTTGTTCCTAAGATCCTTCTCGTTCTCTATCTGCTGGTCAAGCCAGTTGAAGCGTCGATATAGTATGTTAAGCATCTCCTCGAGATCGACTTCAGAACCCTTACTCTCCACCAACTCAACCACCTTTAAACATCAACCACTCCTCAAGGGCTTCAAGCCTCTTCTCAAGTGAGATTATGTAGGCGTAGAGCTTGGCTGAGTCGGATACACCTGCTTTCTTTAGGTTTTCTTTGGCTTCTTCTGATGCTTTGATCTTCTTTAGGTGTTTGAGTTTTAGGGTCTCTCCGAATCTGAACTCTCCCCTCGCTATCTTCGCCTCAAGATCCAAGATCTCCTCTTCACTCATCTCAATCACCTCTATGCCCATGGCGCCATATGCTGCTCTGGTAGTAGTCGAATTCGTTCACTCTTGTTCCAGACGATCCGTGCTGTAGGATGAGTATCCGAAGGTATCTTGTCTGCGCTCTCGCTATCCAGCTGTATTCTACCCAGCCCGCTGGAGGCTGTGTATTCTCAACCACAACATCGTCCCAAGTTGAGCCGTCTACCGAGGCTTGGATCTTGTATGCTTGAGGCCTATAGTTCGCATCACTAGGCCAATAGATTCTGCAGCCAGCAACACCAGCCAAAACCGAGCCTAAATCAAAGCGGATCCAAGCACCCTCTTCGTTAGGTGGTTCGGGCTGCCAAAAACTGTCGACAATGTCGTCTATTGCACAAACAGCATCGGTAAAGTAAATTCTTGTCGCGGCGTCCACGTTAGTTTCATCTGTCCACGCTGTAGTATAGTATGTAGCACAACCCCAATCAACCATGTTTGTAGCGCGTTGACGAATCGCTATGTAGTTTGAGTCGTTTCCACCTGAGTATTCCACCAAAAAGCGAAGGTCAATATTAGTAGGTAGAGTCCAAAAACCTGTGAAAGAAAACCAGGTTGGGGTTGTGGGGAGTGTTGTGACATCAATTGAACCTAACTCGGCGACTATTTGGTCATTATCTACTCTTCTAACTCTGATGTATGCTGTGCCTGTCGGCGAACCAATTTTATACAGCTTAAAGTCAACTCTACTAAGCCCCTCTCTCACATAGCTAGCATACACACGTTGACCGGCTCTAATCGTTGAACCACCATATATTGCCCGACCAAAGTCTTCGCTTTCCTGCACTAAACGGGGCGATGACGATGATGTTGCGACTGCTGTTGGAGTCTGGTAGTCTGAGGCCTCTGGAAGCGGTGGTGCGGTTACTCTGTCTGTTGGTGCTCCTCTCGCAATATCCCAAGACCCGTCGCGGTAGATTTTAATTAAGTGGGGTGTGGTGCTCACATCTACCCAGACCATTCCGTTAACGGGGTTCGGTGGT
>CAYQXI010000076.1:0-27270 GCA_964421575.1 uncultured Nitrosopumilales archaeon | reverse complement strand
AGAGAGATCAGAAGAAGAAAACCGAATGCCTTTGTTCTACTGCACGGCGAAAACCAGATCCCCGAGTTTACCGCCGCGTTCATGTCAGCCTTCGGCTCAGTCAACGATATTGGTAGAGGTAGCCTCGGCGAGGCTGCGCTCGATGTGGCTGACGCCCTTACTTGGGGTGCGTCAAGACATAGAGTAGATGTAGATAACTGTAACCTTCTGCTACTCTTTGGTACCGGAGCAGCTGCTGAGTCCAACAGTCTCTTTCTCTGGTATGCGAGGCACATTGCTGATGCTAGAGAGAGAGGTATGAAGCTTATTGTGATAGAACCGAGGCTCTCCAACTCCGCCGCTGTCGCCGATGAGTGGATACGCATAAACCCGGGTACGGACGCCGCCCTCGCATTGGCTATGATAAACGTTTTGATCCAGAAGGGGCTTGTGGATTACGATTTCATCAAGAACGCGACTAACGGACCCTATCTTGTGGATGTGAGCAGCGGCTACTTTTTGAGAAGAGGTGGTAAGCCCCTCATCTGGGATAAGAAGGGGTCTAGAGCCGTTCCTTGGGATTCTGAAGGTGTTGAACCCGCTCTAACCGGTAGTTACCTTATTGATGGTAAGGAGTGTAAGCCTGCTTTCCAGCTACTATGTGAGGTCGTTGAGCGTTATACGCCTGAGGAGGCGGCTCGGATTACAGGGGTGCCTGCTGATAGGATAGTTGACTTGGCTGAAGAGTTCGGTAGAAGAGCACAGATAGGTAGCACGATGCTGCTAGAAGGGCATACAATACCTTATAGACCGGTTGCGGCAGAATTTTACAGGGGTGTTTGCGCGCATCAGCACGGAGCTCTCTATTCAAGGGCGATACTCCTTCTCAACGTATTGGTTGGGAACATCGACGCGGTGGGGGGGTTATCGATGATGAATGTAGGAGAAGGAGACGATATAAGTGGTATGCTAAAGACCCCGCCTTATAACGTAAGATTTCCGCCGGAGAGGTTCGATCTTAAAGACAGCTTCTACCCGCTCGCTTACTACGGGGTAAGACAGCAGGTGTCGCTTAGCATACTTCAACCAGAGCGCTATCTCCTCCCCTATAGGGTTGAGGCGATGATGATCTACTACGCCAACCCAGTCTTGCAGACACCGGGTGAGGAGCTGCAGATCGAGGCATTCAAGAAGGTGCCGTTCCTATTCACTGTAGATTGCTTCATGAGTGAAACGGCTGAGATGGCGGATGTAGTCTTACCTGACAGGACTTATCTGGAGCGCTTTGACCTTGTACCTATTCATACACCTACTCACAGAGGTCATGCTCTTAGACAACCGGTAGTAGAGCCCCTCTACAACACAAGACACATAGTCGACATATTGATAGATATAGCTGAGAAAGTCGGCTTCCTCTACGGAGAAGGGGGCTTTAACGATCACCTTAATCGTCGCCTTGGTTTAAGAGGCAAATATAAACTCAACCTAAACGAGAAGTACACCAACGAGGAGATCTTAGATAGGCTCTGCCGCTCCCTTTACGGGGACGAATACGATCTCGAATGGTTTAAGAAGAATGGTGTGAAAGCAGAGGCACTTAAGCCGCTTCAAAGGTATGTGAGATATAGGCAGAATGGGAGAGTCTACAGGATCCACCTCTACTCAGAGACGATAAAGGAAGCTGGAGACGCTCTAAAAAGGGAAGTAGAGCGCCTTGGGTTGGAGTGGAAGAACTACCGATACTACCAGCCACTACCTATCTATGTGGAGCCATCTGGACATAATAGCGACCCAAGTTTTGATCTACGTCTAATAACCTATAAGGTCGTTGAACACACCCTCTCACGCACGGCTCAGAACCCGTGGCTTATGGAGCTATACGGCCTAGGCGTACCAGGACTCGAAGAGCCACGTCTAATCATCAGCAGCATTGACGCAGAAAGAAGGAACATAAAGGATGGTGATGAAGTCTGGGTCGAATCACCATCTGGGAAGACCAAAGTGAGAGTCTTTGTGGTTGAGGGGCTCAAGCCTGGTGTGGTGGGCTTACCCGCACACTTTGGCCACTGGGCATTCAACCGCTATGCAAAGGGGGTAGGTGTGAATGCAAATAAACTCATCCCAGTAGGTGAAGAGTATACTGACCCGATCTCTGGGCAGCAGGCCTTCAATGACACTAGGGTAAAAGTCTACAAATAGGCCTACTAACGTGATAACACCTATAACGAACTTCCCTACGATCCCCTTGGTTACATCATCAACTTAAGCAGCCCATTTATTAGAGGGCGCTTGTTGTGGTGAGAATGATCGCGAGTATCGTATCTACAACGATCGTGATCAATACGACAATGCATAGGAGAAGCGCGATCAAAGCGCATCTTTTACTTCCAGAGTTGAATGCTATGCTGCCCACTACAGCAAGGGCTCCGATCGCTGCTACCCATTGTTTAATCGCGAAGAGTAGTGAGTAGAATGGTTGGGTTGCGTGGAAACCGAGCGCGCCACCTATTATTTCTGCCCGCATAGCTGGGTAAAGAAGACTACCAGCTACGAAACCAAGAGCGAGTAATAACCCGCCTAAGAAGAGAACCTTGTTCACCTTCGGTGCTAACTCTTGGAGCCGTTTCTGCTTGAACGTTGTGAACATCATCACAAACCCAGCAAACCAAACTACGGCGCCTAACACAAAGAATATGACGTGGAAAAGCAGAAGTGGTGGAGCTGCAACCTCACCAAATAGCACCATACCGGCTTTTCCCATGGAAAGTAAAGCTTTTTAACCTTTTGCGGTTTGTAAGAGGTGTTGACTGAGCAACTGCTTGAATTCCTTAACACGAATTACGTTTTGATAGCGCGTTGGGGAGGTATCACCATTTTCATCATCGGCTTTGTCTATCAGATATGGCTAAAATGGGCGATGAGAAGACCAACAGCCTATATGCTGAAGAAGATTGGTAGAGTTTCCCCGTTAGGATATAGAGTTGTGACAGAATTCTTCCGCACACTCATAACCAATATCGCCCTACAGTTCTTTATTGTCAGAAGAGAGCCTTTAAGGTGGTTTATGCACTTTTTCATATTCCTCGGAGGCGTTGTCTTTGTTTTCTTTCACGCTTTCCCGCTGATGTTTGGTTACTCGGAATGGGACCTCTTCATAAGCGCATTAAATCCTACAACATGGGTCTACCACTATCTCTTCTTAGGAGTGATCTTAGCGGGTGTAGTGATAGCTGCCCTAAGAAGGGTCTACCGCAGTGAGGCGCCTGAGGAGCTTGATAGATACAACCTATTACCCATTATCCTCATAACCATTATTCTGGCATCTGGACTTATAGCCGCTATTGTGTTACAGGAACTTTATCAAATCGCTGGGTGGACCGCTTGGGAACTAGAGTGCTTTAAAATCCTCCACTTGGTCGCGGCCTATACTACGCTAGCGGTCTTTCCATTCACGAAATTCTTCCACTTCTTCTTACGTTGGATCGCTATACCGGTAAACCTTTACCTCTCCTACGAGCCTATGGAGCCGCAGCGGTTATGTAAAAACTGTGGTAGGGCGTTTGCCTCAGAAGCTAGGATGCAAGAACTAACATCAATAGTCGGCGAACTCTCAGAGGGCTGGCTGCTTCAGTACTGCCCCGAATGCAGAAGAATAATCAACGCTAAACTCGATAGAGCAGCACCCTCCGTCACTAGACTGCAAGCTACTTGAGAGGCTTAGCTCTGAGGAGGCGCTGCGCGGCTTCTATCCTTCTCTCGATCGACGCCTCTACGCTTTCTTCGTATCGTATTGCTCCTGTTGGGCAGATTGTGGCGCAGTATGGAAGTAGACCCTTGGCCCTTCTCTCTGGGCAGAGGTCGCATTTCACCATAAGCTTGCTCTGCTCATCTATCTTCGGCACGCCGAAGGGGCAGATAAGGTAGCAGTTGCGGCAGGCGAGGCATTTTGCCTCCTCAGCCCGCTTCACCACACCATCAGGGAGTTTAATTATGGCCTCGGCTGGGCATACGTTAACACAGGGTGCTTGCTGGCAGTGCATACACACTGTAGGTGCCCACTCGCCTTTACTAATCTCCTCGACATAGATGAGCCCCAACCCCTTGTGTGACTTCAGCTGTTTGCATATTACTACACAGGCCATACAGCCGATGCAACGCCTCTTATCTATGCGAAGAATCTTCAACGCATACACCTCACTTTCTTTCAACGGAAACAGGGATGGCTTTGTAGTTTGGTATCTTTGATGTAGGGTCAAGCTGCTTTGGGACGATAAGGTTAACCCAACCTTCTTTAAACCAGTGCATAGGCATCGCGACACAATCCTCCCTTATCGTGTCGGTCAACTCAGCAACAGCCTCTACTTTGCCACATCTGCTTCTTACTACTACCCTATCACCTTGTGAAATACCTATCTTCTGAGCGGTGGCTGGATGTATCTCCAAATAGGGTCTTGGACACTTCTGTATAAAGAAATCTATTCTTCCGGTCTCTGAAGAGGTCAAGAAGTGATAGGGCGTCTTGAACGTTATCAGAAGCAGAGGGTACTCGCTTGAGATACGCTCAACCGGCTCACTATACTCGACCGGATAAAAGACCGCTAGACCATCTGGGTGTGCAAAGCGGTCTTCATAAAGCCTCTCTTTTTCACCTTCCTCAGATACGAAAAAGGATCTCAACTCTTTGAAGACATCTTCTACCGAACTGTACACAAACCCTTGGCTCGCACCAAGGCTCTTCGCAACTTGGCAGACGATTCTCCAATCTTCTTTAGCGTCTTTAGGTGCATTAAACGCTCTTACTAGCTTCACGCACCCGCCGTCTAAAGCATTAATGGTGCCTTCACATTCGTAAAGCGTCGAGCCTGGTAGGACCACGTGCGCTAGCTTTGCTGTTTCGGTGAGAAAAACGTCTTGTACGACAAGTAGATCCAGCTTTTGTAGCGCAGCCTTTACAAAACTGGTGTCTGGTAATGAAACTACTGGGTTTGAGGCTAGTATGTACATCCCCCTTATTTCATCGCGGTATGCGGCCTCTATCATTTCATGTATCGTATACCCCTCTTTTAATCCGTAAGAGTTGGGGTTGGGAAGACCTGTTGCCCCGCTGATGTGCCCCATCAGTGGAAGGAAGCCGCACCCTTGCTTTCCAACCTTACCAGTAGCGAGCGCGAGATTTAGGCAAGCAAGTACTGCGGAGACGCCTTGCGGGTGCTGCTCTAACCCCCTTGAGTGGATGACCATCGCTGTAGGTGACTGTGCGTAGAGCCTTATGAAGGCTCGTAGCTGCTCTTCTTTTATACCCGTGATTTCAGCTACTCTGGCTGGAGTATATTTAGAAACGACTTCCTGCACCGAATCAAAGCCCTTAGTCTTCTTTGCTATAAAATCTCGGTTGATCAAACCGCTAATGATAAGTTGGTTCAAAGCCCCGTTTAGAAACGCTACATCAGTACCGGGTTTGATCTGTAGGTGTAGATCGGCTGTTCTAGCCGTCTGAGTCCTCCTCGGGTCTATTACCACAATCTTCGCGCCTCGATCCTTAGCGTCGAAGATGTACTTCATCAACACGGGGTGGCAGGAAGATGGGTCTGCTCCGAGGATAAGAATCAGATTTGTAGCCAGTAGATCTGCAAGAGGGTTCGGTGGTTTGCTTGAGCCTAGGCTTAGGTGGTATGCGGCTCTTGCGGAAGCAACCCCTAGCCTATCGTTAAAGTCTATGTGAGGTGTTTTAATTACCTCGTAGCCCAGCTTTTGGAAGAGGTAAAGGATTTCGTTTGATAGCCGGCTTGAAGCGTAGAGAGCTATAGAGGTTGGCCCGTATTTCTCGATGAGACTGCGGAAGGCGGATGATATCTTCTGAAGCGCTTCACCCCACGACGCTTCCCTAAAACCATCCTTCTCCCTAATTAGTGGCTTCTTCAGCCTCTCTCGATGGCGCATCCACTCCAACGAGAGTATGCCTCTAGAGCATAGTGCACCCCTATTATGGTCAAAGTCACACCTAGGCTCCACCTGCTTAGGTCTTCCAAATAGATCCACACTGATGCTTAAACCACAACCTATGCTGCAGAAAGGGCAGTGCGTCTGAATAGTATTCATCTCCATTACCTGAGGCCGATTATGTAGAATGACGCCCTCTGAGCCCTTCTAGCCGCTTTCTCTCTTACGTAGGTGGAGAGTTCCTCTGTTGTTCCGAATCTGAGCGCTTTGGGGTGGCAGGTAGCGACGCAGGCTGGGAGCTTACCTTGCTCGACCCTCTGGTAGCAAAGCACACACTTCGTCATCTTGCCTTCAGCCGGGTTGAACTGCGGAGCACCAAAGGGACAGACCCATAAGCAATGCTTGCACCCGATGCACTTAGTTGAATCAATTAGCACTATGCCATCTGGTCTCTTTGATATAGCCTTAGCTGGGCAGACCTCGATGCAAGGTGCCTTCCCACAGTGCATACAGTTTAGCGATACCATCGTTAGGGTCAGATTACCATCTATACCGTACTCAGGCCCGATCCTGATGTTCTTAATCCAGTTTATCCCCTCAGGTGTCCCGTTTGTTTCTTTGCAGGCAGCTTCGCACGCTCTACAACCTATGCATCGACTGAAATCGACCAATATCCCAAACTCAGGCATCCTCTCACCTCTCTAATCCTCAGCCTTATACACCTTGCAGAGCAACGCTCTGTAGATCCAACCTCCGCAAAGAGGGTCACAGAGGTCGGGGTCGTCTTCCGTGAGTATATTGGCGTTAGACCTCCACACACCACGTAGGTACGGCTCTTCAGCCTTATCCTCGGGGAACCACCACCCCTTTTCTAAGAAGACGACCCTCCTATCTATCCCTCTGTTCAGCTTCGCCTTGACCTTGACTCTACCTCTTCTTGTTTCAACGTAGACCCACTCTCCCTCCTTGATCCCAAGCCTAGCGGCAGCATCGGGATGAATCTCAGCACCTGGGTCAGGAACCAACCTTCTTAGAGTCTTCAGCTGCCTACCTTCTGAGTGGTGGTAAGGCATGATGGTACCAGTGGTTAAGATGAAGGGGTACTGCTTTGCGAGGACTGGTTTAGAGAAGGGGCTTTCAGGAGGCTCCTTGTAAGTGGGCAGCGGATCATAACCCAGCTTCTCTAATATGGTGGAGTAAAGCTCAACCTTACCGGTCGGTGTCCCGAAGCCTTTTTCTACATACTTCCTAAACTTTGCAGGCTCAACGTGAAGCCTCACCTTCTCAACAAACTCATCGTAATCTTTGTATCCTAAGGGGCTTATCCTATATGCATTCGCCTCCTCAAGCGTCCTCCAAGGCCAATACTCACCTTGACCAAGCCTTATACCCAGCTCCCTCCAGAACTCGAAGTCGGTTCTTCTTTCATAAAGGGGCTTTATCGCTCTGTGAGATGCGATGAAGAAGCTTGAGGTACCGAAGCTGCTTGTTATGATCGGGCGCTCAAGCCAGAAGGCGGCTGGTAAAACGTAGTCAGCAAGTAACGCGGTGGGTGTGAACCAGTAGTCCATAACGACCAGCAGCTCAAGATTTGGGCTCGTCAGTGCTTGATACACAATCTTGGTGTTGGCGAAGCAGACCATGGGGTTGTTGGCGACGACAATAAGCGCCTTAATAGGGTAAGGTTTACCAGTTATGATCGCTCTCCAGAGGGATGGTATGTGTGCCTCACAGACCCATTCTGAAGGCATCGCCTTACCCCAATACTTTACTTGCTGCTCTGAGATTATTTCGTAGCCGGGCCATGTGAAGAGTTTGTAGCGGTCTGAACCTATCTGCTTCATCCTCTGCTCCTTGGGGAGCTTATCATTCAACTCCAGTTCCCAGTCGGTGATGAAGTTTATGCAAGGGCCGTTTAAGAGGTTGCCACCCGGCACATCAAGGTTTCCAGTTATCGCCTTTAAGATCGCTCTAGCTTGCACTACAGGCGAGGAAGCTAAGCCGAAGTGGTCAAGAGAGGTGCCCCAAGGTATCACGGAGGGCTTATTTGTGGCAAATATTCTAGCAGCCTCTACAATCTTATCCTCAGGCACCCAAGTAACCTTTGACGCCCAACTCGGTGTATACTGTTGGACGTGGTCTCGCAGCTTATCGAAGCCATAGGTATACTTTTCTACAAATTCCTTATCATAGAGCCCCTCGTTGATGATGACGTTTATCCAAGCGAGCGCCAACGCCGCATCAGTACCAGGCCTTATCTGAAGCCAAAGGTCGGCCTTTGAGGCTGTCTCTGTGAACCTTGGGTCAATGACTATGAGCGTGGCTCCCTTCTCTTTTGCGTCTAGCACCTTCCTAGCTTCTGGTAGATAGGTGACGCCTGGGTTATGCCCCCACTCAACAATCGTTCTTGCGTTGCTGAAATCGGGTTCAGTAACCCAACCGTAGATCGCGCTTTCGATCATATATGTATTAAGACCGCAGATAGGCGCTATTCTCCCAGTGTTTGGGCTGCCAAATAGGTTGAAGAACCTTCTCCTCGGCCATTCATCAGTCCTATTTGTGCCACCGGTAGATGCTACAGCTTCAGCCCCATACCTCTCCTTTATCTCCTTGAGCTTCGCCGCTATTTCATCTAGTGCTTGATCCCACGATATCCTCTCCCAACGGTTTTCACCCCTTTTTCCTACTCTCTTATAGGGATGATTTACTCTCTCGGGATGGTATAGGAATTCCTTCCATGCCCAGTTTCTTGGGCAACGACCACCCTCGTTAACCGGGTGGGTTGGATCACCCTCGATTGAAATAGGTTGATTATCCTCCACTTCTACAAGGAGCCCGCAGTTTTGGTAGCAGAACCAACATGCAGTCTTTCTGATCATCTTATACACCCGCTTCTGCAAATGTTGCCGTCCCATGCAATTCAAAATCCATATTTAAGCCTCTCTTTAGACGCTGGCTTGCAGACTACAGTTGACTAATTATCTTTTGAATATTTTCCTTCGCTCTAGCACCAGTAAAGAGCCGCTGTAGGTTTGGCTGTACCTGTGAATAATCTTCTTCAACATCAAGCAGAAGGTTAAGCGCGTGTATGATCTTTATCTCCGAGGGGACTGCTGTGAGCATATTTACGCAGGCAACGCAGTAAGTGACCAAGTATTCTGCTTGAGTTGCCTTAGCCTCCTCTAGCCTCATCTTAACGTAGGTAAGGGCGAGATCCGGATCTACAGCCGAGGCTAGACCCCCGGCGCCACAGCAGATCGCATTTTCCTTAGAGTGCTTCATCTCAATAATCTGGCAACCACTAAGTATACTTCTCACTTTCCTACCGAAAAAGCCTTCCTCCCGGTCAGGACAAGAATCGTGGATCGAGATTACGCCAGCTATTTTTTTGAAAGCCGCTTCTGGTAGGGCATCGTAGATCGAGAGTACCTCTACACCCAGACACTTCTTTAAGGTGTAGTAGCAGTTAGGGCAGGCGGTAATGAGCCTTTTTGCGCCTTGCTTAGCGATCCTTTCTTTGAGCTTTTCAATCGCCTTTTCGAACCTTTCTTGAAGACCTAGATCCAAGATAGGTTTTTGGCAGCATTCTACAAGTATCCCTAAAGATTCGTGGACACGTTTAAGTTGCGAAAAGACGGTTCTAGTAAGTTTAGGTGCGAAGGTGCTCATATTACAGCCTGGGAAGAATAGCGTGTCGCAGTTGCTTGTTTCAAGATCCGTGTAGCTGATGCCGTAGTTATCTCGGTATAGCGTGTAGATGTTCCATTTCTTATCAGTTAAGGAGAAGCTGTGATTCCTGAATGGTGCTACCCCATCCTTAACGAGCTTCCTTCTCCACTCAAGAAACATCTGCTTCGGGCTGAGCGAAAGAGGGCATACGATGTTGCAGAGACCGCATTGTAGACAAGAATAAACGGTGTTCTTGTAGGCTTGGGGGTTCTGAGAAAGGTTCTCAGCAATTTCGCGGGGTGACTTACCTAACTTTGTCAGCAATTGGCATTCTTGGATACAAATCAAACATTCGCTACATCTGTCAAGCATCTCCTTCGTTGCCAAAAACTCTTCTACCAAGCCTGTCGCCTTTCCTAGAACTATTATGTATGAAGTGTCTTATAAAGATCGTTAGGTGTTAATGGTTGAAACTTTACCCTCACGTTACTTCAGAAGCTTGATGAAGTTCGCCAGTATTCTTAAACCATCGTTACCACTGCATTCTGGGTGGAACTGAAGACCGTATAGATCGAGTTCACGATGCGCTATAATCTCGTTTTCACAGTGGTTTGAGGATGCGAGAGATTCAAAGACTGGGGGCAGTCGGGATATGTTAAAGAAGTGTGATTCAAATACTTCGAGCGTCTGCTGGTTTTCTGTTAAAGGATTAATCTTCTTTACGTAAATCATATTGTATCCGTGGAACTTTTCTCTTAAGCGTTTGAGCGCTCCACCATTAGCCAGAGCCAAGATCTCTGCACCATAACATATTCCTAAAAGGGGCTTCCGCTGATGTGTGGCTTGTCTGATCACCTCGATGTTTGCTCGATTAATTTCATTAGATGTGGTGCTACGCCCGGTTAAAATCACGCCTTTATAATCGTCGAGACGGATAGGTTGATTATATCTGATAACGTTGTAGTTCACCTTAAGTTTTCGTAAAGCAGCTTCTAGCTCAGGTAATGTGGTTGAGCCGTTGTCTACTACCAGCAGCATTACATCTCCTCAACCTTTTAATCAACATCTTATATATCCATCTTACCTAACTTGATCGAGTGGGTTAAAAGGGGTTATTTTGATGTAGCGGTAAAATGGTCGATCAGTTTGGTAAAATTCTTACTCGTAGTTTGACTCACCTACCTCTTTAATCCTGCTTGCGATCTTGTCACCTACTCCCTCCACTGTCTTTAGCTCGTCTAGGGTAGCAGAAAACACACCTCGAACGTTCTTGAACCTTTTAAGGAGCCTATCTGCTAAAACAGCATCGATACCAGGCACACCAGCAACCACATACTTCTGAATCTCACGTATAGTTAGGGGTTTCCTCCCCTCTCTAACCCTCACAGTCCTCTTCCCCTCCTCCTGCTCCCTCTTAGCGATATAGTAGAGGATGGCAGCGGTCTCCTCATCATTCTCTGATGTGTAGATAGGTATGTAGAAGTCGGTTAAGGCGCTTGCTAGCGAGGAGTAGAAGGCTGCTAAGCCTATGCTGGCTCCCTTTTTTCTGCCACCTTGCACGATGAGCAGGGGTTTAGGATACTTTTCCTTCATGGCTATCAGCTGGCTGAAGAGCCTGTTATCCATGATCGATCTGACGTAATCTTCTACCGTCTTCCTCTCCACAACAACGTCTTCGCTCAGCACAAAGTCTCCTACCTCAAGCTGGTTTACTTGCACATCAGCACCCATCTTCTCTAGACACGTTATGATAGATCTTGATTCACGTGCATCAACATATATGGTAGGCCCTTCTTCTCGCCGGATGTAGTCGTCTAGTGCCTGAACTTCTCTCTTAACTTTGAAAGCTTCTACTATGCGTTTTGCTTCCCTTAGCTTTCTTTTAGCGAGCCAATAGTAGGCCTCGTCCCTTGTACCCTTGACTAAGAATGTGACCACTCTACCCGGCTCTCTTCGCCCTGTTCTACCCCTCCTTTGCACAAACCGCACCGCGCTGGGCACATTATCGTAGAAAACCACAAGCCTACACTCAGCTATGTCCAGACCCTCTTCACCGATTTGGGTTGCGATGAGGATATCGAAGCCTCCGCGCCTCATGTCTTCAAGCACAGCAACCTGCTCTTTTTGTGATAATCCTCCGCTACCCCGCTTACCAACGAGGACTCGCACTCTAAGATTCTCTGAAGCAAGCCTCTTGTAGATCTCTTGAACAGATGCTCGGTAGCTTGTGAAGACGATCGCTTTTTCGCCTTGAGGTAGGGTTTTCAAGATCTTTACTAGCTCCTCTAACTTTGGGTGCTCAACCCCGAGTTCGAGTGTACCCTTTGCTATCTCATAGGCGGTCTTTAGATGCTCGTTTTGGAGAAGATCTTTTAATCCAACGCCTTTCCTTCTGCTTTGAAGATTCTCCACGAACTGTATGAAGGTCGCTACGGTCTGGGTTTCGATGAGTTCAAGCATTATGCTTAGTCTGATGAGGGATAAGAGGGCGCTTCTCGCAGAAAGGTTCGTTGAATACTCTGGTTTCGCTCTTAGCTCTATAAGACGCTTCATCCTCGGTGGCACAGTGATGCCGCTTCCAAGCCCTATCGAATGCAGTCTATTAACGTATTCTTTGATCGCCTCTAGCAGCTCGCTTCTAACTCTACTTAAAAGTGGGTTCAGCTGAACTTCGATCCACTCGATAGATGTCTTTTGAATATAGGGAGCTACCTCTTTGCTGTCCTCCCGCCTCGCTTCTACTCTGCTCAGCCTAAGGTTGCGTAGGATCCCCTCTACCTTATCTTTTTCCTCTGGTAGTGATGCGGTTAAGCCGAGCCTCCTTAAACTTGGGTTTTCAGTCATTTTCACACTGATCTTAGTATAGGCGTAGTCTCCAACCGCTCTATGTGCCTCGTCGAAGATTATGAGTGAGAGTTGTTTGGGGTCGATCAGCCCACGCTCCAAATCAGCAGCCATTATTTGGGGTGTTGCGCATAAGACGCGTTTAGACCAAGCGACGGCTCTATCCTTCAGCCTCATCTCACCAGTAACTAAAGCAACATCACCTTCCTCCACATTCAGCATCTTAGAGAGAAAGGCTTTGTGTTGTGAAGCTAAGACCCTAGTCGGTGCGAGTAGAACACATTTCCTATCGGGGTGTCTGTAAAGCATCTCTGCGATGACGAGAAGAGCGATGGCAGTCTTGCCTAAGCCAGTCGGTAGCACAATAAGAAGGTCTTCTTCTAAGCATAGGTTAAAGAGCTCTATCTGATACTCTCGCCTCTCAAGCACTCCGCTCTTCAGTAGGGGGTGGTTTACCCACTCTATTTGCAAGAGTTACTCTTCTACATTTAGCCGAACTATTTTATTAACTCTTTACGAGGTATCGCTAGAAAGGCTTTTTCACTAGACTCTTTGGTCGCCGAAGCTACTTATACACCCACTCTACACTACAGAAAGAAGACATCTGTAATATACCCCCAACCAAAGTAGCCAACGTAAGCATAGATGAGGTTCAGAAGCACCTTACCGGACACCGCCGCCATAAGTGCTTTCAACTTCGGATATCTCATTGCACCAAGGGGTATCCAGATTATGTCATCTGGTGTAAGTGGGGTGGCGGCAAAGGCGAAGATTAAGAGAACACCATACTTGTCGAGTTTCTTTCGCCAAGAATCTAACCTACCTTTCCACTGATCTGGCATAAGGTATCTGCTACCTAACCCAACATAATAGTGTAGGAACTGCCCAACTCCTGCGCCTAATCCGCCTAGTAACCCTACTATTAATGGGTTAAGGGTTGCACCAAGAAGCGCTATTATAATATAAGATGGGAAGAACGGTATGAAAAGGCTGCTCGAGCCGAGCATCCCAGCTAGTAGAGCGCCAAGGTACCCTAGGCTTGAGACGAGTTTTAGTAGGTAGTTTAAGTCAAACAAAACTGTGCGCACCGATTTTACGCCAAGTGCTCAAAGTAGTCCACTTTCAGCTGCAGAATCCCCCTTAGTGAGGCGAGCTTTTCGCTAATCTCCTTTATTTCAACGCTTGATCCTCTCGCAACTATGATCGCTAAACATCGGGTCTCATCCAGATGGATGTGCAGCGTTGAGGATACGATTTGACGGAAGTTATGCTGGATATCGGTTATCTTTTCATCAAGCCCACCGACCTCGTGGTTGTAGATAATCAAGATTACAGCTGAGCCGCTTGACTCAGGCGCGGCGCTCCATTGAAATTCGCTTATGAAGTTCCTCATCGCCGCTTGTATAGCTCGTGAGCGCTCAGTGTAGCCCATCGATGTTGATATCTTGTCAAAGAGCGTCAGCAGTGCGGGTGGTAAAGATATGCTGATCCTCTTAACCGGTTCTCCTCTATTCTTCAACCCTAAGGAAGCTTCCAAAACCTTGCCTATAAACTTGATGAAAGCTGAACTACAGTCTTCTAATCAAAAGTAGTATGTCAGAGAGGCGATCTATAAGGTAATCTGGTTTGATTTCAGACTCGTTAATCGATTCAAAGAACGAGCTCTTTAGCGCTACCACAATAACACCAGCCGCTCTTCCAGCTTTCACGTCAATGTGGCTGTCCCCAACAAAGAGCGTCTTTCTTTTAGTGGCGCCTACTTTATTCAAGACCCACAATATTCCATCTGGGTAAGGTTTTAACTTAAACCCATCATTCCTAGTCACAATGACGTCAAAAAAATCTTTTATTTTGAAACGCGTTAACACAAACTCAGTAGCCCTTTTACCGTTATTCGTAACCAGTGCGATCTTAATATTCATACTCTTGAGTGCCTCTAAAACATCTTTAGTGTCTTGAAATATTGTCGTGGAGGTCGCGGCTTCCATTTCATACTGGTAGATCACCTCATTAACTTTCATCATAACTTCATCTAGATCGAGTGAACCATTCTTATTAACTTGGTTCGCGATTTCATCGAACAGGTCTTGGGTAGGTTTTAGTGTGACATCAGACGGTAAGGATATTCCAATCGATTCTAAAAGATGTAATACACTCTTCTTTGCTTCAATATAGCGATACTTAAACTCCACCAAAGTGCCGTCGAGATCAAATATAACCAGATCCAAAGTTACATCTTCCTTTAGACTCGACACTGAGCTCTCTATAGTTCAACCCAAGTAGCTGGTAAGCTCTACGAAGCGTTAGAGTAAGATCTCGCGGTTGAGAATTTAGATAGAGTAAGTGCCCCATACATCCGCCTCTGCAATCTGATGAGCCGAATCCCTTGATCGGTGTAGATTGTAGAAGTGAAGATATCGTTTGGTTAAGTTCACACTCCATCTTTGCTGCGGCTATAGCGTAGGCAACCTTGATAACTTTACCAGAGCCATTAAGGAGCCGATCAATATGCCAGAAGACCTTCTTATTAACCCTTAGATGCCTCTTTAAACGCTTCTCCAAGCTGGTTGAGCCTCTACCTAGTGCTGAGCCTGTGTAAACGTAGTAACCTTTTGGGAGATACCAGCCTTTATTTGGTTTGAGACTGATGCGGTATTGGTTCTCTAGCTTTATGAGCAGAGTATAGACGCCTCTAGTCAAACTAATCGGCTCTTCCTTTGCCGATCAATATTAGAATGACGAACCCAACGAAACCCAAAGCTACTACCAAGAGGATTATAGGGAGCATGAGATCGGAGGAACCATTGGCAGCTACTGCTTCTAACCAATTAAGCATACCACTTACCTCTAACTCCCTACATACATAGTAAGAGATATATTAAAGGTTAAGTAGGGCAACCATGAAGCCTAGTAGCAGAAAGGTGCGGTAACAGGGATGAATACGAAGTAAGGTGTCTGTTGATGCTGGCGATCTTTGACCTAGAAGGGGTTTTAGTGGACGGGGAATTCCTACCCGAGCTCGCAAAGCTGAAAGGTATTGAGGATAAAATCTGGGACATAACAATGAAGGGGATAAGGGGAGAGATAGACTGGGAACAAGGACTTTACCTACGGATACAACAATTAAAAGGGGCGAGTTACAGTGATTGCCTAAACGTCTCCAACAGCCTTAGGCTTATGCCGGGCGCAAAAGAAGCATGCAAAATACTAAGAGAGATGGGGTTTATGCTGGCTTCCGTCTCAGGAGGCTTCACTTTACTGGCTGAAAGAATTCAAAAGGAAGTAGGCTTAGATTACATCTTCGCTAACGAACTCGTCTTCGTAGGCGATCGCCTCGACTCCGTAGTTATAAGGGTCGATTCAAATAAAGCAAATTCGATACAAGGTTTGGTTAAAACGCTGGAGGAACCGAAAGAGCAGATAATAGCGATAGTAGATGGAGCGAACGACCTAACACTCTTTGAGCTAGCTGGGCTCAAGATAGCCTTCTGCGCCCAGCCAATAGTAGAATCTAGAGCAGACGTAGTCATAAAGGAGAAGGATCTGCGGTTAGCCATACCCGCTATAGAGAAATATATAAAAAAGCTGCTTGATGACGGCGTAAAAATTCGAAGATATAAGCATTAATTAGCGACAATGTTAAGTAAAAAAAGAAATGTTGATAGATATAAAAAAACGAAACAAGTTAAGCATATATCTCAGAAAACCCGTTAGCTCTACGTCAAGAGACAATGGTGAATACGTTTGATTGAAATTCGTTGGCACGGGCGAGGTGGGCAAGGAGCTGTAACAGCTGCGGAGCTCCTTGCACACGCGGCCATAACTCAAGGGTGGTACGCGCAAGCTTCACCTTCCTTTGGTCCTGAGAGACGTGGTGCTCCTGTTGTGGCGTTTAATAGGTTAGATAAGGAGCCTATAGCTGTACGTTCTGAGGTGTATGAGCCTGATGTGGTGATAGTTATTGATCCTCGTCTCTTTAAAACAGTAAACGTTCTACAAGGCCTTAAGAATGGTGGAGCGGTTATAATAAATACAAGGAAGTCGTTAAATGAGCTTAGAGGGGAGCTCGGTGTGAGCTGCAAGCTTGCAGTAATCGACGCTATGAAGATAGCGCGTGAAACACTCGGGGTACCGATCGTTAATACGACGATGCTTGGAGCCGCTGTTAGGGTGATAGGTATGGTTGACCTACACTATGTTGTAGAGGCTGTAAAGGAGAGGTTCGGTGGTAAGGCTGGGGAGCTGAATGCAAAAGCAGTCATAAGAGGTTTTAACGAGGTTGTGATAGGTGAGTGAATTGAGTGAAGATAAACCAACAGTTAAAACCTTACCGATAGCTGGAATAATCTTTGTCCCCGGCTCAGCTAAGCAGTATGAAACAGGTTCTTTCAGAAGCCAAAGACCGATTCTCGACGCAAAACTGTGTACTAAATGCGGGATGTGTTGGGTCTACTGCCCAGATGGTGCTATCTTCATTAACCAAGATGGTATGTATGAGATCGATCTCCGATACTGTAAAGGATGCGGCATATGCGCCGAAGAATGCGCTAGGAAGGCAATTAAGATGGTCGATGAAGAGGAGTGATCGGGTTGAGTAAAAGGATAGCTATAGAGGGCTCACACGCGGCTTCGCTTGCAGTTAAACTCGCAAATGTAGATGTGATCGCAGCATATCCAATAACGCCTCAGACACATATTGTGGAGCGCTTAGCTGAATACGTCGCGAACGGTGAACTGGACGCTGAGTACATAAATGTTGAATCAGAGCATTCGGCTATGAGCGCCTGTATAGGTGCCAGCGCGGCTGGTGCTCGAGTTTATACCTCGACAGCTGGGCAAGGTCTTGCTTTGATGCATGAGATGCTCTTCATCGCAGCTGGTAATAGGCTACCTATCGTTATGGGTGTTACTAACAGATGCCTTTCGCCGAATCTAAACATCTGGGGTGACCAGAGTGATATGATGGCTTCAAGAGACTGCGGTTGGATCCAGATATATGCTGAGAACGCACAAGAAGTCTTTGATCACACGCTTCAGGCGTTTAAGATAGCTGAGGATGAAAGGGTTCTCCTCCCTGTGGCGGTCTGCTTCGACGGCTTCCACGTGACGCATGTGATAGAGCCTCTTGTCACGCTCGATCAAGACGAGGTTGACCGCTTCCTACCCAAACATAGGAAGGCTATATACAGGCTTACACCAGACCAGCCCAGCACTTGGGGTCCTGTAGGTAGTCCGGATATTCAGACCGAGCTTAAGGTTCAGAATGAGTTGGCGCTCAACGCATCTAAGGATGTAATCTTGGAGGTCTGGCGTGAATTCGGTGACCTTTTTGGTCGATACTACGCTCCTCTAGAGACATATAGGCTTGAGGATGCTGAAGCAGCTATACTCATCGCAGGAGGATTCGCAGGTACAGGGCGGATGGCTGTTGATAAGATGAGGAAGGAGGGTAGGAAAGTAGGTCTTATTAAACTCAAGCTCTACAGACCTTTCCCCATTCAGGAGATAAAGGAAGTGCTTAGTGGAGTTAAGGCTGTGGCGGTTGTGGATCGTGCGATTTCTGCAGGCGGGTTAGGTGGACCTATATACGGTGATATACGGAACGTATTATATGATGAAAGAGATCGACCAGCGGTTCTTAGCTTTGTAGCAGGTTTAGGTGGCAGAGACATAACGGTGAAAGAGTTTATTAAAATGGGTGAGCGGGCACTAGAGGCGGTCTCCAAAGAAGAAATAAGCCATAAAGTAGAATTCATCCAAGCGAGGATATAGAATATGGCCATGCAAGCATACAAGAGTATTAAAGATATACCACTTGAGGAATACTTCACACCAGGTCACAGAGCCTGCCAAGGGTGCGGAGAAACCATCGCTGTAAGACTCGTTTTGAAAGCTGCTGGACCCAATGTTATCGTTGTTTCCCCAACAGGTTGCCTTGAAGTGGTTTCTTCACCATACCCTTACACCGCTTGGGCTGTGCCTTGGTATCACGTGGCATTTGAGAACGCAGCAGCCGTTGCTTCTGGCATAGAGGCTGCTCTGAAGGTCTTGATGAGGAAGAAGGTGATACCTGAGAAGAAGATTCACGTAGTGTGCTTTGCTGGCGACGGTGCTACAGCTGATATCGGTTTACAGGCGCTTTCAGGAGCTCTTGAGCGCGGCCACGACTTCCTCTATGTCTGTTTGGACAACGAAGCGTACATGAACACTGGGATACAAAGATCCAGCTCAACCCCTTACGGCGCTTGGACTACTACTTCACCCCCGGGTAAGGCGAGGCCTGCTGGTCAGATGACATTTAAGAAGGATCTCCCAGCAATAGTCGCTGCCCACGGCATACCTTACGTTGCTACGGCTACGCTAGCCTATCCTCTAGATTTGATCAACAAAGCGAAGAAGGGGCTTGACGTTGAGGGACCTGCTTATTTACACGTATACACACCTTGCACACCCGGCTGGCGTATCCCAAGCGAGAAAACGATTCAAGTCAGTAGGTTAGGTGTCCAGACTGGTGTCTTCCTCCTTTACGAAATTGAGAATGGGCAGTTTAGGCTTACAGTTAAACCTGCGCGCAGGAGGCCTGTTGCAGAGTATCTTAAGATGCAGGGTAGGTTTAGGCACCTATCTGAGAAAGATATCGAGCTGATTCAGAGGTACATTGACGAAAGGTGCGCTAAGTATGGGCTTCCGCCTGTGGAGACCTCTACTTAGATTCGTCACTGCTCACCCACTCTTTCTCCACCACTCCTGTCTTTAATGCGGTGTACCTAGCGGCGACGTAAAGCAGTGAAGAGAGTCTGTTCAGATACTTTATTGACGGAAGAAGATTCGGTGCTGTTCTTGCCATCTTCACTATTGTCCGCTCAACCCTTCTTACGATGCTTCTCGCGAGGTAGAGTGAGGCTACTTCTGGTGTTCCATTTGGTAGCACGAATCTGCGATATTCTGGTAGGTCTTTGGCTAGTAGGTCAAGATGTTCCTCGAGCGCTTTAACCATATCTTCGCTTACTCGGCTTCTGTTTTGGAGGGGTGCTATGACGTCTAAGCCGATGGTGAAGAGGTCTTGCTGCACCCTCTCTAGTATGGAATCGACTTCAGGCAGTTTTACGAAGCTTCTTGCAAAGCCGATTATGCAGTTTGCTTCATCGAGTTCACCTAGTGCATTCACTCTCGCATCATCTTTACCTACTCTAACACCCCCAAGGAGGGTGGTTTCGCCTCTATCTCCGCTTCCAGTATAGAATCTTGGCATAAGTGGTGTTGGTTGGAGTGGATTAAAATCCTTAACTAAACTTCTTTCGCTAGGATATCAAAACCCTTTTAATTAACCGCTGATAATATTACTGTGTATGACTCTGGGCTTCGTCATATTTTATAGGGTAAGGGAGCTATCGCCAAAAGAGCTGGAGGATTCGAAGAAAAAGTGGGAAGATTTCAAGCAGAAAAAGTGGCCAAAAGGGGTTAAACTGGTGGGCGAATATGACCACGCTTTCGGGATAGGGTACAATGGATTCTTTGTGGTCGAAACTGACGATTATGAGACGTTCTTGAAGTTCTACGATTCCTTTAGGGATCATACAAGATGGTATGTTACCGAGACGAGAACTATAACTGGGGTCAAGAGGTAGACCCTTCTCCTCTTATTTTTTCTTAGTCTTTTCTTCTTCTAGAACGTGTTTTAACCAATCCTCTAAGGTGACTTCTGGTGGTCGCTCATACGTTCTTTCGAAGCCGCATTTGCTGCACCTAACATACACTTTCACAACGTTTCTCACGGGGTTCTTGGTTGTGTTGATCTTGAGTTTTCCGCCGCAGATTGGGCAGATCGATTCTCCGCTCATACTATATAATTTACTTAGAGCGAATATATGAAGTTTAAGCGGACCCCCTTCCGAGTAGGTCATTTAATGCTTCTTCAGCTAACATAAGGTTTGAGGCGCTCACTATTAGAAGCTTGGAGTCTTTGTTAAGTATGGTGATGTATATGCTATCTATTTGTAAGATGCTGCCCTCTATTGCCGAGGCTTCTTTGAGTAGATTCTCTTTGAGCATCTGTTTAACCATCTCTGCTTGCTCTGTATCGCCTAACTCGATCTGCCAGTAGAGTAGATGATCGCCCTCTTTTAGGTAGAGGGTGGAGTTATCACCCAACCAATAGGACGCTACTCTTTGAGCGTGCTCTGGGCCAAGGGTGCGTGTCAAGAAGAGGTTGAGGAAGAAGGCGCCTAGAACATCTGGGTAGTAGATGCGCCAGCCTACGCTTACCGGTGTTGGGTTTTGTGGGTATCTTGGCTTAAAGCCGTTTAGGTAGAGCTCTGGGTTTAAGATTTCAGCTGTAGTGGATGGGGGGTTTAAGTGGGCTTGATCTAAAGCGCCCCAACCTCCAGCAAGATATAGTGTGTAGGCAAACCTCTCGCCGAAGATATAGGGGAAGTAGGTCAATCGGTCTATGAACCAAGTGTCTAGCCAACTCTTGGGCTGCCCAAGATTTGGTAGAGATAGGGAGAGTCTACCCGTCTTGTTTGATGTGTATAGATCAGCAACTAGATCCGCTTCACCCTCTATGAAAGCGCTCCAAGCGAGTTGAGCGTCTAAGCACCAGAACTGTGGCTGCCTAACCCGATTATACTGGAGGATGTGCACGTATTCGTGAGCAAGCACCCTCCTAATATCTTCAGAGCCGAGGTTGAAATACTCACGAACAACGTAGAGTGTGTATGCTGAGGAAGCCGCTATAACCAGACCAGCCTTCTCCTTCTCATACCGGCTTATGGAGAAGTCTTTGGGGGCTAAGAGTAGCGCTTTGTAAAGGGCTTCTCTCGCAGCCTTTAATTCATCTACCTCCTCCACAGCCTTTCTTTCAAAAAAGTGTTTATCAACGACCTTTACGTTTACAGGCTCTAATGGTGTTAGGTTGCGGATTCTTGTTACATCAGCCTTAACCTCTTCGAAGAGGTTCTTAACCCCCTCTTCGTATTCATCTACCTTTCTCGCTTGGGTTAGGTAGGTGATGGAGGCTGAGATCACTACTGCAACAACAATGAGTGCGTAACCCGCTCTTTTTAACGAGGGTTTCAAGTATGTGGTATAGGGGGGCTAAAAGCATTTAACTTTTAAGATTATTTGCCTAGTGGATGAAAAGTGTTGACGTAGGCAGCCTACCCTTCCACGGCGATGAAGGAGCGCTGAAGAGGGGGGCAGAAGGTGGAGCGGAGCAGACCTACTTCGAAAAGGTTGTGGTCGATTACTTCGTCAAGAAGTTAAGATCTGGTTTAGATGTCGCAACCTACCCTCAGCTAAGGGATATGTGCTGCATGTTTCTTGAAGAGCTTGACGGCTTAGTTAAGGTTGATGGCAAATACGCTGTGGTGGAAGCGATCAAACCTAAGCGTAAGAGCATACCCGAGGTAGATGCGATATTCAAGTATGCAAAGGAGATCTATGAGGAGCTAAGCGAATTCTTCAGCATGAGGGTATGCGTAACAGGACCATATACGCTCGCATCCTTCATCATCGAGCCGACCCCGGAGCAGATCTTGAGCCTTGCTGATGCGCTTTCTCAGATCGCAGATGGCTCGCTTCAGCAGAGTAGATACGGTAGCGTAGAGATGCTTTGCGTTGAAGAGCCTCTATTTGCGGTTATAGATGACCCTAGGCTTGATTATGCTGGAGAGTGGAGCGAAGCCCTTCTGAAGGCTTGGGACAAGATCTTCTATACAGCATCTACACGGGGTGTTGTGTGCGCTATGCACCTACACAGCACATCAAACAAGATCTTCTGGGATCTTAGTAGATTGGATGTGATCGAAGCCGAGGCTGATGACTACATCTTCAGATCGGAGAAGACAAGAAGCCTATTAGAGAGGTATGGTAAGAGGTTGAAGGCGAGCATCTGCTCAACCGATCTGAACAAGCTCGCCGGGAAGGCTGCCGAGCGCATACCCAGATACAGCGGCCTAACGAGAGAGCAGAGATTAGGACAGATCTGGGCTGATATAAAGCGTGGAAAAGAGGATCCAAGGATTCTCTTAGAGAGTGAAGATGAAATTCGCTCTAGGCTCAAGCAGATAGTCTCACTCGTTGGATTAGAGAATGTGCCCTATGCTGGCCCGGAGTGCGGGTTAAAAGGGTTCTTCAGCTTAGATCTCGCTCTACTATACCTGAAGAGGTGTAGTGAGGTGGTGAAGGGGTTTGCTGAAAGGTAGGCTGAACCCTACATTATATGAGATCAACACACTAACTTGGCTCAATAAGCTTCGAGAAGCCTATGGCGCTGACCTAACCCTATCTAAAGTACCTTACGACGAGTGGCACAGGCTCAAAGATCTGGGCTTCGACTACGTTTGGCTCATGGGTGTCTGGAAGCGGAGCAGAAAAAGTGCTGAGATAGCTAGAGGTATAGAGGCGCTTAAAGCGCAGTACCAGTTCGCCCTACCAAATTGGCAGCTTGAAGATGTAGTCGGCTCACCATACGCTATCCAATCATATGAGGTTGATCCGATGATAGGCGCCTCCGAAGATCTGAAAGCGGTTAAGAAGGTTCTAAACGAACTTGGCATAAGGCTTATCCTCGATTATGTACCTAATCATGTGGCGCTTGATCACCCGTGGGTATTTGAGCACCCGGAGTACTTTGTGCAAGCAGATGCTGAAGAATTTAGGAGAGAGCCCTCCAACTATCTAAAAGTAGATCTTGATTCAAAGACGGTATACATTGCGCACGGAAGAGACCCCTACTTCCCACCTTGGACAGATACGGTTCAGATCAACATATTCAACGAAGAAGCAAGAGATGCGTTGATCAAGACCTTAAGATCGATCTCTGAGTACTGTGATGGAGTTAGGTGTGATGTAGCCATGCTTCTGCTGAACGACGTCTTCCAAAGGACTTGGGGGTATCTTCTGAGTAAGAGGGGGTGGGAGGCTAAAGAAGAGTTTTGGTTACAAGCGATATCCGAGATCAAAAAAGTGAAGCCAGACTTCACGATGATCGCTGAGGTCTACTGGGGGCTTGAAGACTGCATGCTAAACCTTGGCTTCGACTACGCCTATGATAAGAGCCTATACGATAACCTACTCTACGAGCAGATCGACAACCTAAGGCGTATCCTCTCAATTGATCCAGAGAAGCAGAGCAGATACGTTAGGTTCACGGAGAACCACGATGAACTTAGGGCTGCAACCGCGTTTGGGCGTGAGAGGTTGATGGCAGCCTCCCTAATAACCTACACCCTACCATCTATGAGACTACTCCACCACGGGCAGATAGAAGGGCGAAGAATAAGAGCGCCGCTACAGATTCGTAGAATAGCGGACGAACCAGTAGACACAGAAATACAGCAATTCTACACCACCCTACTCACCGCTCTAAAAGACGACACGCTACACTCGGGTAAGTGGATGCTTGTAGAGGTTGAGGGGGCTCAGACCGTCTTCAGCTGGCTGTGGGAGCTAGGAGCAAGTCGTGCCTTTGTCTGCGTAAACTACTCTCCACGGGAAGCCGTGTGCAGCATCAAGCTGGATGAGCGGCTCATAAAGGACATATCTAACGCAAGGGTATCTTGGAAGAGAGGCATTCACGTAAATGAGTTAGATGCTAGAGGCTACGTAAAGGCGCAGTTGGAGCCCTATGCACTCTGGTTAACCTTAGCTTGATACCGCTTCATCCGCCTAATCAGCAGAATGAATGGCGGGATAGAGCATAACTCAAGCGCAACCGAAAAAGCGACCAAGTACCAATAACCCAAACCATAAAGCCAACCCAGCGCACTCCCACCAAAGAACCAAGATATGCCGAGGACCGCGTTTAATGCACCGAATCCGATACCTCTTTTCGTTGGTGGTAATATCTTGGCAACACCAGCCCTCAAAATGGTCTCGTGCATACCCATTACAGCACCCCAAAGGATGGGGGCAAAGGCGATAAGAAGCTGTTTCTCAGCGAAGGCAAGCGGTGTTACGAATGCGGTGAAGATAGGTATAGCAACCAATAGGCTGAGCCCGAATCTATCAAAGTACCGCCCTACAACCAGAGCAGCTAAAGCATCAACACCCATAGCCAAAGAGAAGAGAAGAGGGATCGTGGCATCGGCGAAACCCGAAGCACTCATATGGTAAGCTATCAGCTGATAAGGAGCGAAACCAGCAACACTAAAGCCAACGAAAAGAAGATATGCTTTAACAACACCCGCACCCTCAGCAACGTAAACACCGTCAGAAACCTTCTCCATACGCTCAGGCTTAGGGTGAGCCCGCGCTACTAAAGATAGTGTGATTAGAGCTAATGCTGCAGGCACAGCCAATACGGCAAATCCTTTGCGGTAACCGCCACCGAAAAGGAAGACCGCTGCTACTATGAATGGGCCTAGGATCGCACCCAGTTGATCTAGCGCTTCGTGCAGAGCATAGCCTTTACCCAAACCTATGTTTGAAGACGCGTATGAAAGAACTACATCTCTGACAGGTGTTCTGATCGCCTTACCTAACCGCTCAGCGAAAACTAGTAGTGCAGCAACCTCCCATCTGCCAGCGAGAGCCAAAAGCGGGACAGAAACGAGATTGATAAAGTAGCCTAAGAATAGCATTGACCAATACTTCCTAAACCTATCTACAAGAGAGCCAGAAGCCAAGCGGAAGACGTAGCCGAGCAGCTCACTAAACCCGCTCACAAAACCGATAGCGAACGCTGAGGCGCCTAAGATAGCGAGGTAGGGTCCGACTACGCTCCTAGCGCCTTCATATGTTACATCTGCCAGTAGGCTCACTAACCCAAGCAGTAGAATTAGACGTAGGGCTTGTCTTCGCAGCTCGCTACTCAAACCAAAGGTGGTTGGGGAGAAAGGTTTAGAAGGTTTTCGCATCTAAGAGGGTTGGTATGAGTTCAGAGCAATTCTACCACGATAGGGTGAGGGTAGGTGAAGTCGGCAGATTCGCCCTCCTACCCGGAGACCCGGCAAGAGTTAAGGTGATCGGCGAATATCTGAAAGACAGTAAGATCATAGCCTCACACAGAGAGTTTGTCGTGCTAAACGGGTACTTGGATGACGAGCTGGTGACGGTCTGCTCAACAGGCATAGGCGGGCCTTCTGCTGCGATAGCTGTAGAGGAGCTAAGTAGGGCTGGTGTGAAGACGATGATCAGAGTTGGTACCTGCGGCTCGATCCAAAGAGAGGTCAAGGTCGGTGATCTAGTAATAGCAACAGCGGCGGTGAGGCTTGACGGTGTGACGAAGCAGTATGTTATGCCAGAGTACCCCGCGGTAGCAACCCCTCAGCTAGTATATGCGCTAGCAAGGGCTGCGAAGGAGCTCGGCTTAAGATTTCATATGGGGATATGTGCCTCGACAGACGCCTTCTACGTAGGTCAAGGGAGGCACGGGTTCCAAGGCTTCCGCACATCTGAAAGTAGGAGTATATCTTCGCTGATGCGTAGACTAAGAGTTTTATGCTTTGAGATGGAGGCATCAACGATATTCACGCTAGCCAACCTCTATGGTCTTAGGTCTGGCGCGGTCTTCGTAGCCATACCTGCGAGAGCATCAGACCCAGATAGGCCGAGCCAAGAGCAGAAGGTCTCTAAGACGGCGGTCGAGGCTCTGCGGATACTTATGAGGTGGGATAGGGAAGCAGAGGGCGAGGTATGGGTGCCCAACTAAGTCGGAAGGTTCTGCGTAAGATCTTAGCAGCGATAAGGGTTGGAGAGGTAGGTTTAGAGGAGCTTAAAGAAGCGACCAAGCTACCAGAGGAGATATTCAAAGAAGCTTGCACACTACTCTCATCAAACCAAGTCGGGGTTTGGGGTGAGCGAAGCGTAGCCTTTGGTAGGGGCGATAAGATGAGGGCAGCCATCCTCCTCTGCAGCCTAGGTGAGCCGCTTGAGGATGTGTCAAAGATGCTATCTTGGTCTGAATTTGAGGACATGGTATCAACTCTTCTTGAGAGCGTGGGCTATGAGGTTAGGAGAAGGGTTAGGCTCAAAGAACCAAGGTGCGAAATCGATGTCGTTGCCGCCAAAGGGGATCTGGCTCTGGTAATAGACTGCAAACACTGGAAGAAGACCCTAGGATACTCAACTATGCAGAGAATAATAGAGGCTCAGATCAATAGGACTAAAGCACTCTCCACCAGCAACCTAAGCCTCGTAAAAAGATGTGATAAGTTCTTACCAGTCATTCTAACCCTCTACAGTGAAAGACCCGAGATAGTAGAAGGTGTCCCGGTTGTGCCGATCAACCTACTCTCAGACTTCATCAGCGGGGTAAGAGGGTATTTGGATGAGTTAAATGTGATAAGGTTAGACGATAAGCCTACTGGGATCAGAGAGAGGTAAGCGCATAACATTACAGTATTCTGCAAGCCGCTGCAGCACACTACTAGGTGTAGCGTCCTCAATTCTAAACGTCAAAAGCCTATCCAATGGTACGGGCGTCGAGATAAGCCCAGTCTTATAGTGCATAGAGAGAGGTGCTCTAACATCCCCCATAGGTTTAAGAAGCGACCAATCAACAAGAATCTGCCCAGCCCTCTCCTCTTTATGAGCGACTTGTGATGTGGTGAAGCCGTTTTGCAGATCTACGATGTGCCTAAATCTCTCAACCAGATCTCTGTCGGAACGAAGCCTATCCTCAAGCTTGGCTTGCAGCCCAATCGCTATCTCCCTATACGCCTTAAAGAGATCACCCCTAGATCTTAGAGGCGAGTTATCCAGCCTCGACCAGATCTGAAAGCCTCTTGACCCACTAAACTTAACCATAACACCTACACCAGATTCTATGAGCATCTCAGCCAACCTGTAGGTGACCTCTTTTAGGAGCTGAAAACCGCCTTCAGCCTCAATGAT
>CAYQXI010000075.1:0-8867 GCA_964421575.1 uncultured Nitrosopumilales archaeon | reverse complement strand
ATCAGTATGAAATCAATTTATTGCTCTGGTTCAGATAGAATATCTGAAACGTCTGGGAATTGCAGACCATACCCCTCCGTTAGGCGCGCGTTAAATAGGTTAACCGCCTTATCCCCCTCGTCCAATGCTTGTATAGATTGTATCACCTGTAGATCCGGTTTAGCAGAGGCTTCTCCAATCTTAGCTTCAGCCAAATAGATGGCTGCTTCGCGCACAAGCTCCTCAGCCTTCGCAGGACTGTCAACCAAACCTGAGGTAACGATCAGATTAAGCTTCTGCTCCTTAAGGCGAGCAGCAACATCCTCATCTACTAAAGTACATTTGTAGCCCAACGCCTCTACAGCAGCCCTAACCCCATCCTCCACCGCCCTAAACCCACTAACACCTAGAGTTGCTGCCTCCCTCAAGAATTCTTCGAGAGTTGGGTTAGGCTCACCTACTAGGAGCAGCCTATATTTGTTGAAGGGCTCGGCCCCGTAAGGCTTCGCTAGCACAGGCTTCAACTCCTCATCGACCAGCACCAACCCAGCTTCCGTAGCCAAGACTGTTGATTCCAACCTAACCACTTGTCGCATAATCCTTATACATGTGTGGTTAAAAAGATACACTGAGCTTGATTGAATGCGGCCGTTGATTTGAGTGTAGATCTGAAAGGGCTGAAGATGAAGAACCCGCTGATGCTCGCCTCAGGAATCTTAGGCGACTCAGCAGACCTTCTCCTAAGGGCTCTAGAATCTGGTGCAGGAGCGGTAGTAACCAAGTCCATAAGCCTAGAACCAAGAGAAGGATATCGGAACCCAACAATAGTAGCCGTGGAGTGCGGCTACATAAACGCGATAGGCTTAGCAAATCCAGGCGCCAAAGCGTTCCTAGAGGAGCTTAAGAAGATCAAAGATCAGAATCAACCGATAGTGGTAAGCCTCTTCGCAGAAGACGCCCAGAAATTTGGGGAGCTCGCTAAGGCGTTTGAGGGGAGCTGCGCTAAGGCATATGAGCTTAACCTATCATGCCCCCATGTTAAGGGCGTGGGTTTAGAGGTGGGGCACGACCCTGAGCTCGTCAAGAAGATAGTGAGGTGTGTAAGACAATCTTCCACCAAACCCATCTTCGTAAAGCTCTCGCCGAACCTACCTAACATAGTTGAGGTAGCGACGGCTGCTGAGAAGGCCGGTGCTGACGCCATAACGGCTACCAACACAGTCAGAGCCATGGCTATAGACATTGAAGCAGCTCAGCCCATACTCTCAAACAAGGTGGGTGGGCTATCAGGACCAGCACTAAAACCCATCTCGCTAAGATGCGTCTATGAAATCTACGAGCACGTAAAGATCCCTATTATAGGCTCAGGAGGCATATCGAGTTGGCGGGACGCTGTAGAATACCTCTTAGCAGGCGCATCAGCACTGCAAATAGGTTCGGCGGTAGCATATGAAGGCTTAGAGATCTTCAGAAATATCTGCAAAGGGCTAGCATCATATCTAGGATCAAAAGGCTATAGGAGTGTGGCTGAAGTAGTTGGACTCGCGCATAAGGATTGACCGAATAAGGGCGGTAAAAGTGGAGTCAGTAGAAAGAGACTCCCAAATGACCTACACCATAAGATTTAGAGACGAAGCCTGCTCACAAGCCGAGCCCGGTCAATTCGTCATGATCTGGGTCCCCTCTGAGAACGAATGCCCCATGAGCCTCTCAGAGATCGGCACACCAGCAGCTATAACAGTCAGACCAGTAGGCAGAGCTACCGAAAAGCTCTGCAAAAAGAAGGAGGGTGAAACGATCTGGGTTAGAGGACCATATGGAAGGGGCTTCACCATCAGAGGAGCCTCAAACCTACTTATAGGAGGCGGGACTGGCATAGCACCCCTCATACCTTTAGCTGAGAAGCTTGTTGAGAGCGGAAGAAGGGTTACGTTAATCTTAGCTGGGCAGACAGCAAGCACCATACCACTACTCTCCAGAGCCAGACGCTTAGAGAAGCAAGGCGTAGAACTGATTTACGTAACAGAAGATGGAAGCCTAGGTTTCAAGGGTGTGGCAACAGACCCCTTAGAGAACCTTCTTAAAGAAAGGAGATTCGACCAGATCTACACCTGCGGACCAGAGGAAATGATAAAGAAAGTCTATAATATAGCGAAAGCCAACAAAATACCCATCCAAGCAAGCCTAGAAAGATACATAAAATGCGGCATAAGCCTCTGCGGCTCCTGCGCCGTAGGAAGATACCTTGTCTGCAGCGACGGACCAGTGTTCCACGAAAACCAGCTGAAGGATCTTGAAAACATTTGGTGAACTAAATATCAAAAGGAGGAGGAAAGCCTTCCTAACCATATTTAATGTGTCGAAAGATACATAAAGGGGCTTAGTGAAGGGGAAAATAGATGCATCCTCTTTTACAATGTAAAAATTTAACAAAGAAGTTTGGAGGACTCGTTGCTTTGGAGAATTTTAGCTGTGAGGTTAATGAAAAAGAAATTATTGGGTTAATTGGTCCAAATGGTTCTGGTAAATCGACTCTCCTAAATCTGATCGTAGGCGTATATCAACCAACCAGCGGTAACGTTATATTTGAGGGCAGTCGGATAACCGGATTAGCACCGCACAAAATCATTCAATTAGGTATCGCTAAAACTAACCAGATTCCTAAGCCCTTCTTAACTTTGACTGTGTTTGAAAACGTGATGATGGGAGGTATCTTTGGGCGTAAAATTAGTAAAGAAGGAATTGTAGAAAATACAGCAAAGATCTTAGAATTCGTAGGGCTGTGGGATTTTAGAGACGAGCTGCCAAGTAAATTAACTGGTGTTCAATTGAAACTACTTGAGCTGGCGAGGGCTTTGAACACGCAGCCCAAGTTGCTGCTCTTGGACGAGTTAGCAGCAGGTGTAAGTGAGCTTGAAATGAGGGATGTGCGATTACTAATAGAACGATTAAACAAAGAATGGGGAATAACCATAATTTGGGTTGAGCATATAATGGAAGCTGTTGGTAGAAGTTGTCAGAGGCTTATTTGCTTAAACGAGGGTAGAAAGATAGCTGAGGGTTCTGTGGAAGAAGTATTGAAAAATGAGATGGTAATTAAAGCATATATAGGTGAATAAGATGCTCGTCGTCAATAACATTGATGTTTTTTATGGACCTATACAAGCATTATATAATGTCAGCCTTAAAGTTAACCAAGGAGAAATCGTCTTCTTAGGTGGACAGAATTCAGCAGGAAAAACAACAACTATTAAAACTATAATTGGTTTACTAAATCCTAAAAAAGGAAGTATCGAATACCAAGGGAGTAGAATAGATAAGCTAACTACTCACGAAATTGTAAGGAGAGGCATCGCTTGTCTTTTAGAAGGTAAGAGAGTCTTCCCCTATCTCTCAGTTTTAGAAAACTTGCAGATAGCCGCAACTACACCAGAAGCTAAAGAAAGATTTACCGAAACGCTTGCTGAAGTCTATGAGCTCTTCCCAATACTTAAGGAGAGAAGAAATCAGCTAGCTGGAACGTTGAGTGGAGGTGAGCAACAGATGCTCGCTATCGCCCGCTCCCTGATTTTAAGACCTAAACTTTGCATATTTGATGAAATCTCGTTAGGATTAAGCCCTATACTCACCACCCAATTATATAAGGTGATTGAGAAGTTAAAGGCTAGGGGTCTTACATTTTTAATAGTTGATCAAAATATACGTCGAGCCTTACAGATATGCAACAGACTATATATAATGAGAAAGGGAAGGATTGTCTGGGAAGGATCAAGAGAACAAGCAGTGGATAGTGAAATTAAAAAAGCTTACTTCGGTTTCGAATAACTATAGACCCTTAAATCTGAATCTCTTATACAGCCCTCCAACTACCCCTTCAGGGTAGAAAAGGATGATCGCTAAGAGTATAGCCCCTACTATAACCAAGTGGAGAGTATAATAAGTAGCAAGGTAATGTGAAAGCATTACCATGATTGCAGCGCCAATAAACGGTCCAAGAAATGTTCCCCTCCCCCCAATGTAGGTTATCGTTAACGCCTCAATGGAAAGCGATAGACTGAAGATGGTGTAAGGCTCTATGTGTAGCGTATATAATGCTAATAGCCCACCCATAAGTGCAGTGAAGAAGGCTTGTAGCATAAACGCATAAACCTTGTATTTATACGTGTTAATGCCGACTAACTCACTAGCATCCTCATCATTACGGATACACTTCAAAGCCCAACCAATCGAAGATCTCGTAATCTTCCATATTACAACTAGAGCTACTACGCTGAAAATTAACGAAAGATAGTATAGGTATTGTGAGGAATAATAAGGTGGTAATGATGTTATATGCAGCCCCCAGCTTCCACCTAAGTATGGTACTCTTATTACAACCAGTTTTAAGATTTCACCAAGGGCTAACGTGCCTATTGTAAAGTAGACCCCCTTGAGTCTGAATAGAGGTTTAGAAAGTAGTGCAGCAAAACACGCGGCTATAACCCCTCCAGCTACTAAAGCTCCTTCTACGGGTACTCCACTAAAGTAGAGTAAGAACGTTGTGTATGCTCCTATACCTGCGAAAGCACCTTGCCCTAAACTAATTAAATTACAGTAACCTCCAGCTATATTCCAGCTTTGAGCTAAGGTTAATCTTACAAAGTAAAAGAATAGCAAAACAACCCAGTATGGAGGAATTATAAAAGGTAAGAGAACTAAGATCGCACCAATCAATATGAAGATCAAGGGCTTCGATAAAGTTGCGCCTTTTACCTTACCGGATTTAGAGTACATAACGCCCGAACAGCCCCTTTGGCTTGATTAAAAGAACGATCAAGAAAATTATGTAGCCGATTAGTAACTGAACCCCAGCTCCAAAATAATAGGAAGCAAGAGAACCTACCACTCCTAATATTAGTCCTCCTACAAGACATCCAAAGATACTACCTAAACCACCGAGCACAACAACCGACAAAGCTATTAATAACGAGTTTAAACCACTTGTTGGATTAAAAGTGAACATTACTGCTACCATCGCTCCAGCCAGTCCTGCACACAGAAATGCGAGACCGAATGCTATTCGCCCCATAAGGAAATAGTTTATTCCGGTTGTAGCTGCCAACTCTGCGTCCTGTGGGATGGCGCGTATAGCCAACCCACTTTTTGTCTTCGTCAAGAAGAAGTGTAACCCAAAAATTATCGCAAAACCTACAAGACCGCCTACCAAGTAGATGGGCGAAATATTGATGCCTAGAATAATAATGGGGTTTACAAGATAACTGAGCGTAATAGATCTTTGGGTCGACAACCAAAAGAGAAGACCAAGATTCTGTAGTATAGTTGAGATCGCAATAAACAAGAGAAGTACGCTCTCTAAATTAGCCCTTCTGGAATATCTTGAAAGCCCGTTGTAAAATACGAAACCTACCAAAAAGAATATCGGTAATATAATAAGTAATGAGATAAATGGGTCAATTCCTAATGATTTAAAGAGGAAATAGCAAAAATATGCCGCAAATATCATAATCTCTCCATGTGCCAGATTCAGTATCCTTGTAAAGCTAAGCGCTATAGAAAAACCACTTGCTATTAATGCGTAAATGCCGCCGAATAGTATTCCACTAATTATGGCATCTGCAAGCATTTTAACATTACTGACTTCAAAAATTACTATTTAAATATTTTACTATCAATTCTTTATAATAACGCCGTTATCACCCCACTCCTTAGATTAAAAATTAAAAATAGTTTAAGTTTTTTCTAGGAAGATGTAACCGATATAGATGCTTTTCTCTAGCCTTATCTCTAGCTTCTCCGCCCGATAATGTGGATGTTCAAAACTCAATGAATAATTGCCAGGACTTAGACCGTCGAATTCGAAATCTCCGAATACATTTGTGAAAGTGGTTAATGTTTTACCGCTTTCTTTTTCCTGTAGCGTTACTTTTACTTTTTCAGCACATTCATCCACGTCTTTGAATACTACGCTACCCGCTATGAATAATTTATTATATCTGTGTAATCCAATGTAGTAGACTCTTGGGCTAGTGCCGAGCTCAGGCTTTAACTGCTCAGCCCTCCCAGAGATCACAGCCTTATATACCTCACTCTTTGGATCATCTAAATCACCAAATAATAATGCCTTTGTGGGACACGCTTGCACACACCTTGGTTCCTTCCATCCATTATCAAGTAAATGTGCGCAAAAAGTGCATTTCTGAGGAATCTTCTTCTCCTTGTTCCAGAAAATGACATTATAGGGGCAAGAGGTGACTATCTGCTTTTGGTTAAACGCCTTCTCCGGATCTATTATCACTATCCCATCAGGCCTCTTATAGGCCGCGCCGTCTTTAGCAGCTGCTATGCAAGGGGCGTTATCACAATGCATACAAGGTAAAGGTAGGTAGGCTATGCGGACATGCGGATATTGCCCCCTCTCTTTCGACAGAATATTCATCCAGTAATGGCCGTGCCTAGGTTGCGCGGCTGAATATGGTGGATGATCGTTATCCCAAAACTCATCTTTGCAAGCGAGGAAACAGTTGTAGCAACCGTTGCATTTTGTTATATCAACAACTAGAGCCCACTTGACCATTTTACCCACCCCACTTCTCGACTTCAACTAAACATGAGTTAGGCGCCATACCACAAGCGTTCTTGGATATGAACTTCGCAGGAGTCAATAGGTTAAGACACCCTCCTCTATCTACCGAATTAGGATCTCCAGGTTCGCCAATGGGGTCGTATACGTTACACGATTCCCAGCCGTGGACAACACCGGGTCTGACCCTTTCGGTGACTTTTGCGACGCATAGGACTGCTCCCCTATCATTATACACCTTAACTATGTCTCCATCCTTAATCCCTCTTGGCTCGGCATCCTTCGGGTTGATCCTAATAACCCAGTAATATCGTCCATCTTCCTTTAGTACACGGTGCTCAGGAATTTCATTTATCCAAGTAGATTTTCCATCATAATGTGTGTGGTATGAAAACCTAGGATGCGGCGAAATAAGCTGCAAAGGATACTTCTTTGCTCGCTCACTCAAATGCCCCTCCCACGATGGGATAAAACGCGGCAAAGGAGGTCTCTCAGCATCATTAGGGTCAAAACGTGAAAGCGTCTGTGAGACGAACTCTATTTTACCAGTTGGGGTCGCTAATCCCACTCTATTAATTGGGCTATCACGCGGAGCTGGTCCCCAGTCGGGTGTGTCCCTAGGTCTGTTTTCGTAGAACCAGCGGAGAGCCGGTGTGCTTCTATATGGTTTCGGCAGCGGTACAACAAAGTAACCCTTCTTTTTGAATTCTTCCCACGATATATATTTAGAGACATCGGTTACATCGAACATCCTCTTAACCCAATCCAGCTCCGTCATTCCTCCCTCTGTGAACTCGTCGTAGAAGCCTAGCCTTTTTGCAAGCTCTGCAAATATTTGGTAATCGCTCTTTGATTCGCCCAAAGGCTCTATGCACTTCATATGGAGAACTATCATCCTATGGTTAGTCCCGCAAGAAGAATGTGGTATGTAGCCTGAGCAGCTAGCCCACTCACTTATATCCCAGCGTTCAAAGTTTGTGCAGGCTGGCAGTATTATGTCAGCAAACTTTGTATCAGGCTCGTTTACGAACAATGTTTGACTTACAACCAATTCTAGCTTTGGGCTTCTGTACATTCGAGCCCATCTATTTGTCTCAGTCATCGTTCCTATGTATGCTCCACCAATTCTGTAAAGTAGCTTGGCTTCACTATAGCCTGGCGCCGGATAGCTGTAACGTCTGAACTGATGTTCTGTTGATTCGCCGCAGAAACCTCTACCCCTCCATTCAACCGGCGGATTAAGTATACACTCAGGTAGAAGAAGTCGAGGTATATGGTGCGAATCGTGGATTGGACAAGCCGTTGGCTTCTTAACCATACCCCTGCCCAATAGCTCAAACATAGCAGCGGTCTTTTGCGGATCTCCAGATATACCACCTTCTGCATAACCTGGAAAATAGAAGTTCGCGTTAAATGGTGCACCTTGTGTCGTGCTCCATATGTTAACACCCGGCTTCCCCAATCCTTGCATAGCGGCGAGCGCAACCATCATTCTCGTCCACTCTGTTGCATACGCAGATCTGCAAGCCCCTCCCCATCCACCAAGTCCACCCGCAGCCAGCATAGTTCTTTTAGAGGCCCATTCCCTTGCTAGTGCCCTTATCTCTCTAGCTGGTATGTCTGTTAACTCTTCAGCCCACTTAGGTGTTTTAGGTATTCCGTCTTCTTCACCAAGTACATATTTCTTAAATTCATCAAAGCCGTAGGTGTGCGTAGCTACATACTCTTTATCATACCTATCTTCAACTAGCCACGTATATGCTATCGCTAAAGCTAGAGCGGTATCTGTACCAGGTTTGGGTGCCAGCCACTTATCTGCGTATAGTGCGGCTGTATAGTTATAGTGCGGGTCTATGAAAACCATCTTTACCCCGAGTTCTCTTAACCACTGCCTCCATGGTGCGGATTCATACCCTTGATAACCTATGGCGCGGTTTGAATCTGGATCTGAGGACCAGAATACGATCATCTCACAATTCTTTAACGCGTCTTCAAGCAGATCATACTGTTCTGGGACACCGAGCCGCCAGTAGAAACCCCACATGTGCATAGCCCCCCAGTGCCACCCCTCCCAGCTGTCAGGGTTGTGATCTATGTAGGTGAAGCCTAAGAGGTTAAAGAATCTGAAGAAGGCGCTATGCCTGTAGCCAATATTCCCCCACTCGTGGTGTGATGAGGCTGTTGCCGCTATAGCTGATGGCCCATATTTTCTCTTCACACGCTCTATCTCTCTAGTGATTATGCTCAAAGCTTCCTCCCAGCTTATGCGTTCGTAACCAGATTTGCCGCGGTTCTCAGGATGTCTATC
>CAYQXI010000074.1:0-32713 GCA_964421575.1 uncultured Nitrosopumilales archaeon | reverse complement strand
CAAAAAGGAAACTCTGTGAATAAACGTGGGAACATAATATCTAAGTGGGATAAACTTGGAAACTACCAAAATCGACGGAAAGGGTAGAGTAGTTATCCCAAAAGCCATCCGAGAAAAGGTTAGCATAAAGGAAGGAGGCTACGTTAAAATGAGAACTGAAGGAAAAACAATAATCATCGAACCAATCGAATCAATCGCCGACAAATACTACGGAGCCTTCAAGGTCGAAAAGTGGCCCGACGATCTAGACGACTTTATAGTAGAGGTTTTAAGAAGATGGTGGACATCGAAAGGTACATAGACACCAACATATTCATCTACTGGCTAGGCAACCACCCAACCTTCGGCGAAAAAGCCTACCAATGGATAAAGAAGATTGAAGAAGCCCCAAAAGGAAAATACGCAACCTCAACCCTAACAATATACCAAACACTAGTAATAATCGCTGGCCTAACGGGAAGAAACCTAAAAGATCAGACACTCGTCGAAGAAATAACTCACTCAATAACAGATCTCCCAGGACTAACCATAATCTCCCTAACCCAAAAAGACATAACCCAAGCAGCAAATCTAATGAAAGAATACGAACTAGACTACGAAGACGCTCTACACTTAACAGCTGCCCTAAAAAGCAAAGCCAAAGAAATAATATCAAACGACCAAGACTTCGACAAAACACCACTGAAAAGAAGATTATAGCTCTAATAGAGATAAAAATGCGTTAAGAACTAAGGCAGTCTAAGAATAAAAGTTCTGCCAAAACCCTTTCATAATCCTCAGAAATAGAGTTAAAGCATCGGGAAAGTAGCTGCTGCGCCATATTGAAAGGCTTACACCATCGAGAAACTAGTAGAAGACGAAAAGAGATGAGGAGTTTGGCTTGAGGCTCAGAGGCTTTAAATATCTGAAGGGAGGGCGCATCTTAACCCTCACATTAATCATCACCATATCCTCCATGCTCTTCTCACTAACCGCCCTAACCCTATTAGGCTTCTACAAAGGCTTCACAGCATACCTAGGTGAGGAAGAAGACATCATAGCACTCTACGACAAGAAAAGCCGCACACCATTCACAGGCCTCGTCCCAACCTACCTAGCCGAGAAGATAAGCACCATAAACGGTGTAGTAGCCGCCAGCCCCGAAGCCATAACGCCCTGCATCGTAAAAAACGAATCAACATTCCTGAGGGGGATAATACCTGAAGACCTCACGAAGATTAACGAGGTAACCATAATAGAGGGCGATATGCTTGAGCTAGACGACCTAAACGCAGCGATCGCTGGAAAAAGCGTTGCTGAAAGGCTCCGCTTAAACCTAAACGATAAGATACTCGTTTTAGGCGTCCTAACAGACCGATACTTGGAGCTACAAGTCAAGGGAATTTTTGTTTCACACTCACCAATGGACGATGAGATCCTCACACCCCTATACGTTGGGCAGTGGCTATGCGGCACCGACTACGCACACGTCACGCTAATAAGGTTCAAGATAGACGGAAGCATCATAACACCCAGCAAGATCTTCGAGGAGATATCTAAAGAAGCTTCTCAACCCACATCACCCCCGACCACAACGCCAAGCACAACCCCCAGCCAAGAACCCCCAGCTATAACACCACGTATACTAGCAAAGTTTAAGATTGAAGACATAGGGGTTGAAGAAACCTACACCTTCATGAAGAACTACTTAGACAGATACGGCCTAACAAGAGAATCACTTCTCATCCTCTCAACCATGGTCTTCCTCCTCTCAAGCGCCAGCATAGTAGCAGCGTCAAAAACCATCATAGCCCAGCACAAAGGCGAAATAAACATCCTAAGATCTATAGGAGCATCTAAAAAGCTCTTAAAAATAGACCTATTAACCAAACTCCTACCTTGGTCGTTAGCAGCCTCATCCACAGGATTCGCCGCAGCCATAGCACTCTTAACAGTGATCCAACGAAGCGGCTACCTAAAGGTACTATCACACACCATCCCCCTCCACATCGACCCACTACTCATAGCCCTAAACTTCATCCTCACCACACTACTCCTCTCACTAAGCATCCTCCACACCGATCTATAGCACCACCTTCTAAACCACTCAAAAATCGAAGAAAGATTTAGATGAGAAAATACCTCCAACTAACCCTAATTCTTCTAATAGCCCTTAGTTTGAGGCTCTACCCAGCGATCTCAAGCGGTCTACCCTTTTCTGTTGACGCTTGGAGCCCAATAAAGAACACCGATCTCATCCTAAACTTCACACCCATAAGCTTAGACAGCGGAATACTTGATGACTACAACCGCTACTGGCCAGCCAACAGCCTCTTCGGCGCAGTCTTCTCCCAAGCCACCGGACTCACACCCATAGTAGCCATGGCCTTCGGTATCCCACTAGCAGGAGCCTTAACAATTCCAATCTTCTACACGCTAATCTATAGGGTAAGCGGAAGCCGTAAGTTAGCCCTATTCTCCTCAATTCTGCTCGCAACAGCCTACCCCTACACCCTCTTCACAGCAGGTGTTACAAAGGAGACGTATGCAAACCCGCTCTACGTGCTCGCCATCCTAATCTCCTTGAGCCGTAGAGGATGGAGGGAAATGGTGCTATTCACCGTCACTTCGCTAACCCTAGTAATGGCACACCACCTCACCACTTTAATCACAATAGCAACCTTAGCCGCCATAACCCTAGCCTCCCTCATAATAAGGATTAGGAGGGGTGCAAGCCCAGACCACTTCAGCCCCCTCCCCCTCTTAATTCTAACCGCCTTGACAACGCTGTACTTCACACTATACGCCCATAAGGGATTAAAGGTGACCCTTACCCTAAGCGATCTACTCTCAGCCACCTCCTACCAGATCCTTACCTTCACCATAGCGCTGTACTTGATACTCAAGCCCCAAAACCACTTAAATTGGAGAACCATTCTCAAATGCACCGCATCAGCAGCCATAATATTCCTCATCGTCTTCCTCTGCACAAGAAGACCTCTTACACCCGACGCCCCAATTCTACCAAGCCACTACCTACTCTACGCAACACCATTTATTCTCATGGTTCCGCTAGCAGTTTTGGGGCTTGGAGAGCTTCGCAGCAGAGGTGGAAACAACCTCATACCCCTCTTCTGGCTCTCAACACTTGCGGGGCTCGGGGCATACGCCGTCTTCGGCGACACCCCACTAGGTCTCACCTTAGCCTACAGAACTCTAAACCTCCTATGCATACCTCTACTAGCCCTCTCTGCATACGGGCTTTACAGACTGTATGAAGCCTACACCGGTTCACAGCGGCAGAAGATCGTGAAGGTCGCAGCCATAACAGCCCTAATAGCCGCAGCAGCCCTAAACTCCTACAACCTGTACGCCTCGGTCTCTCTTCAGGAACGCTACATGGGGTACTTCTGGCTATACAAGCAGCCAGAATACTACGCAGCCGCGTGGATCAAAGGCGCAGCAAGCAACCAGACAATAGCGTGCGATGTAAAAACCTCCTACTTGCTGACAAACTACTTCGGCTTAAACACCAACGTGTTGCAGGGGCTACAATATCTAACAGGAAGAACAGGCTCCAAACCGCAAATTCTGATCACGTATGAGCAGATGGTGAAGAACGGATACGTAATATACGGAGGCTACAGCGTCGATCTACCCGAAAACTGGATGGAGAAGACTTCCCAGATGAACCTAATATACTCGAACAAGGTTACAAATATATACGCTAGGTGAAACGGTTCCAATGTGCTTGAGAAGGGCACTTACTCTACTCGACATCCAAAAACATAGAGCAGAGCCGACTACCTTAATGCAAGAGCCCTTTCACCTCCTCATTGTGATGATTGGCGAATTCAAGCGTTGAGGTCGACTTGTTGGCTTGATCGAGCTTACTAACGTTTGGAAAAGCTACGGTGCAATCCAAGTGCTGAAGGACGTGAACCTAAACGTTAGAGAGGGAGAGTTTATCTCTATAAGAGGGAAGTCTGGCGTTGGAAAGACAACACTCCTCAAGGTCATCGGGCTCTTGGAAGCACCAGACAAAGGTGAAGTCAAGCTCCTCGGAAGGACAACGAATTGTCTTAGCGACGAAAAATCCGAGCTGAGGCTCCACCACATAGGCTTCGTATTCCAATTCTTCAACCTAGTCCCCTCTCTAACAGTCGTGGAGAACATAGAGCTACCACTAGCTCTAGCTGGGATAGGTAAGCAGGAACGAAGGCGGAGAGCACGTGAACTCCTAGAGTACTTTGGCTTAACAAGCCTAGCAGATAGGTTTCCAGAAATGCTGAGCGGCGGCGAAAGGCAGCGTGTGGCCATAATAAGGGCTTTAGCTAACAGCCCAAAGATAATCCTAGCAGACGAGCCTACATCAAGCATAGACGACGAAAACTCCCAACTGGTAATGGAGCTACTTACTAAAATAAACTTGGAGAAAAAGGTAACGATAATACTGACGACAACAGACCTTTATGAAAAACTGCCAACAAACAGGGACTATCTGCTAAAAGATTGTCAACTGATCGAACGTTAGAGGTGCTTTCCACGAGAAAGTTCTGTTAAAGGCAGTACAAGTTCTCTTTGAAGCTACAAGCAGATGCGCTTACTGTGTGAGGAAAATGGCGTCAAGAACACGCTACTCGGCGTAAGCAAGATTAAGGCTATTAACCTGAAAAAACTAGATTTAACAACTGGCAGGAAAGCAGCCAGACGCCTAATAAGAGGGTTGTTAAAAGAGTTCGCAGCCTTGCTTCGAAAAATATTTAAAAGATGTTGGACAAACATATGTGCTAGGTAAGTATATATGAATAGAGATAATGTAATAGGCGCGGGAATTCTGGTAGTTTCAATAGCTGTCATAGCGATATATATCTGGCTCATCTTCTTCCCACCACTCATGGGCTTAGACATCTTTATCCTTAAGCTGACTGGAAGTGTAGCAGTAGCCGGCATCTTCGGAATTCTAGCTTGGATAGGCTACACATTAGCAACAACACCACCACCCAAACCCATAGAGGAGATAGAAAAAGAAATAGAAAAGGAAATAGGGGAAGAGAAGCCAACCGAAGGACAACAGCAAACAGCCCCATAGCAACCTCTCCATTTCTTAGATGAGGTGCAAAAAGAGTTAATAATCTTGCAGTGTTGTAAAAAGCGAAGGCTTAATAGTGAATAACCTACCCCAAGGGTTCGGGTCTCTACCTGCGAACTTGTTAACTACACCCGCCAGTTTTCTATCACATTCTGTTGATTTACCCTCTCCTTTTTAATTGATGTTTGTTCATTCGATCGATATTACTGTCTGTAGGATAAAAAATTACTAATGCATATGGATTATGGATAGAGTACTATGCTTGTATGAAGAAGCGTGCGGCTGCCCTTGTATCTTCAGTGATTGCTAGTGTACTTGGTTGCTGGATTATGTGGGAAGCTGTGGTTAGGCCTTTGAGGATTATGGCTGGGTGGAATAGTAATTTTCCTTCTCCATTCTACATTTTTAACGCTCCTATATGGTTCTGGCACGACTTTGCCATTTTCTTGATAATCTTAAGCACTTTAGTGCTAGGATATTTAGCAGCAGAGCGGGAGAGTACATTAGAAAAGGAGCTATCTAAGATTAAGAATATTATTACAAGGCTCGATGAAGAATTTGAAGCGGCTTGGCGGCTTAATCCACCTTCGAAGGTTCTTAAAGACGCCGAGGAGAATGAAATTTACATCTACAAACCAAACATATCCAATAACGCCCAACTAGAGGTTGTTGATTCTGGTAACGAGGAGACCTATTTGATTCTGCGCCAAAAAGCAAAGTATCGTAATAATAGTAGACAACATAAAGTTAATGAAGAATATGAGACGGGTTAAGTATAAACAATGTAGCTCCCAGCAAATTCTCGGTTTGCTTTTTGACACCTGCTACCTTATACCAAGTCTTCAGCGGATCTATATTTACTCTGATCAAGTTGGCCTTTTAAGGCCTCGAACGCCTATTAATCTTACAGTATGTTGTCAACTGCCTCCTACACACGGCTGACCCGATCGATGGTGACCCCTATGTAGTCGACAAATTTTACTTATTCTCGCCGCGACGCTCATCGAGCATACACACCAGTTAAACCAGAACTGCTTGCCCGCCCGCTAATCGTGAAAGAATACTACAAGCATGTGTAATCCGATGTTTGTTGTATTGAGAAAGTTTGATGGAGAGCTGAAATCTTAGCCTAAATATTGATGGGTAGAGCGATTCGTAAACGATAAGCTACTTTTGTGTGGTGGAGCTATGCTTTAGCTCCTCAAGTATCTCCTTCGCTCTGTCGAACCTTATGCGCTTTTCAGCAATCATCCTGTGAGCAACGATGTCTATCAAGGCGCCTTGAGCACCCGCGGCGATAGCGATGTTCCTAGCGTGTAGCTTCATATGCCCCCTCTGAATCCCCTCTTGCGATAAAGCCCTCAACGCGGCAAGGTTCTGGGCTAAGCCTACAGCGGCCATTATCTGAGCGAGCTCAGAAGCGCTCTTCACACCTAGAATCTTCGTGCAAACCTTAGCGACAGGGTGAGTGGCGGTAGCCCCGCCGATCAACCCCACAGCCATAGGGATCTCGATTGTCCCAACTAAGTCGCCCTCTTCGTTCTTCTCCCAGGTGGTTAAGGGGCTGTAGTGCCCGCTTCTAGCAGCGTAGGCGTGCGCGCCGGCTTCAAGAGCCCTAGTATCCTGTCCAGTAGCTAAAGCTACCGCGATGACCCCATTCATTATTCCTTTGTTGTGTGTAGCGCATCTGTAGGGGTCTGCTGCAGCAAAAGCGTAGGCGCGTATAATATCGTCAACCACGTTCTCTCCTCCTAAGGCGTTCTTATCTACTACGGTCTTAGCCCTAGCAAGCCTCTTCGAAGCAAGGTTTGATACTATTCGCAGGTAGACCTTGCCACGCGTCTTCTGCTCTATCAGCGGCGCCACCGCCTCACACATGGTGTTAACTGCATTAGCACCCATAGCATCTCTACAGTCAACATACAACTCCGTGATAACCATAGGCCCAACTAGTGTATGCAGAACCTTCACATCAAGATCCTTTGCTCCGCCACCAAGCCTAACCAGCACAGGATCTTGGGCGTTGGCCAAATCTAAGATCTCGTCTTTAGACTCAAGTATTACCATCTTAGCCCAATATGGGTCGACAACATTCGTCAACTGAATCTGCCCGATCATGATGGGGGGTGTGGCGCTGGTCGTGAAGCCACCTTTCACTCTAGCCATCTTGGCTGCGTTGCTTGCAGCCGCGACCACAGAAGGCTCCTCTATAGCCATAGGTATAAGATAATCCCTACCGTTGATCAGAAAGTTAACCGCAATGCCTATGGGGATCGTTATCCCCCCGATCACGTTTTCAATCATCCTATCTGCTAAATCTAGGCTCAATCCCTTCATCGAACCTATGATCGAAGCCTCCTCATCGCTTAAACCAGCAAACTCCTTCACAACCTTCAGCCTCTCCTCTGGGCTGAGCCTATAGAAGCCAGGCAGCAAAGACGTCTTGGTCATGTCCACTACCATAGGCCAACCCAGAAAAGTCGAAGATATATGTTTACTCAGCTACTATGTGGATATCAAATCGACTCTTCGATCATCGCCGAACCGCTCAAGAACGATTATAAACCCATTTTTACAACTCTATGCCCAGAAGAGGGCCGGTCGTCTAGTCTGGTTAGGACAACAGCATCGAGCTGTCAGGCTCTGACACGGCGTAGGTCCCAGGTTCAAATCCTGGCCGGCCCACCAAAATTTTAAGCGAATCTTTTACATCGCCGAGTAGAAATACATTCTTTGGTTTGGGGAGCGAGTATGTTGATGGGTTAATGGTAGCTGATACTTTTTAGATGGCTGCCTAATTGGCTTGGTGAAGCCCCTTAGAAATGAGTGATGAGCGCAAGGGTCGTTCTAGTCGGTGAGCTAAGAGTCAGCTACTGTCGAGAGGTCTGTCTTTCTGGTGCTATGCTCAATCGTACCCTTTAGCAAACTGAGAAGAATCTTAAACTTCTCACCGTTGAGCAGAAAATACGGATGTTTGGATACCTCGAAAAATTAAACGGGGTTTAAAGACTATTGAGAGCACAGTAAACGGCTTAAGCACCTTACCAGCGTGGATCCAAGCTGCAGAAAAGTAGATAGAATAGCTTTAAGAAAAGCAAGATAATCTTCCTATACTCCTCTGTGAAGACCACACACGAGTATTAGACAAGGCGTCAAAAGGACCAGAAAAGTGCATAACTATAAGATCTATTGTTACCTTCGTAAAAAATAATGTATTTAGATTATTGGAGGCCCTCTGTCGGTTATTTTATTTTCGAGCATCTTTAGTTTGAGTATTTTTTCGGTCATCATACCGATCACCTCCTTTTCATCCCATTTTTCCATTATTATAATATGAGAACAGGTCATATAAGTTTTTCGCATTATAAAGAAATCCAATAATGAGAAAAGCTTATAAGTTGGGGATAACAAGAGATAAGTGATCTGAAATGAATGGAAGCTACTCGCTGGAAGTCAAGCCTGAAAGTAAGATGGTCGAAGTTGAGCTCGGGACTTCCATAAGCTTTGATTTGGTAGAGGAAGTGCTAAATCAGTTAAGAAAATATATCGCTGAAGATTATCGCATTAAGTTAATAGGTTATATTAGTAGGGAATACAACTACCTTAAAGCCTTCACGTTGGCTCTTTCACTCTTTGGCAAAGAGGATCGTGTAATTTTTGAGAATAAAGCCAAATTCAATAAGGCTGAAAGAAGGTTGAAGAAGAGGCAGATGCAAGAATTAAGGAGTAAAGGCTACAACGCCAAGCAAATGTCAGAGGCGTTGGGTGTGCCTCTAAAAACCATTTATCGGTGGCTGAAAGAAGGAGGTTAGATTCACCTGATAATTTAAGTGTATACCGCTCATCTGACTTTCTTTTTCTCTGCCGTTTACCTCGGTCGGTTTCAACCAGCTGAATCATCGAAGTGAAAAGAAGGAGAAGGGGGCTTTGGTATGCTTTCCCCTTCTAAAATCTACCACCTGTTTCTTCCGACTCTTTATGTTGGCATAGGATAGATCGGCTCAGTGGTTTTCATCTTCTCTGGCCACACAGCATAGAAGCTAAGACCATTGGCTTGCCAAGGTGTATTGGGTTTGGCTGGAAGGATTTGGCACATGGCAAAGGTCTCCAAAGCATTTATCCTGTGACCGTTCGGACCATACTTAATGTGCCCGAACCAAGGTAGGAATAGGTCGGTCTCAGCAATGGCGTTTCTGATAGCTTCCGGATCCAAGCTTTTAGCTCTCTCAATCGCATCCTTCAATATGTAGAGGTTAAGATAGCCGTCACAAGCGATGTTGTCCAGAGGTTTGCCAAATTTTTGCCAGAATTTTAGACCTACGTTATAAACCTCATCATAATTGGGATAGTTCCTATCTGGCCAATATTGCGTCTGGATGAACCAACCCTTCACATATTTCCCAGCCAGCTCTAAGAGATCGATGTTCTGCATGCCAGCCTCGACTACAACAGCTTTGGGTTTATAACCAACCTCATCCATTTGCCTAGCCATCAGCACAGCATCCGTAATGTAGGCTACGAAGAGCAAAACATCAGGGTTGGCGGCTTTCAGCTTCTCGATTAAAGGTTTAAAGTCTAAGCTCCCAGCAGGATACCCTTCTTCTGCCACAACTGTAAACTTGTATTCCTCTGCAAGTTTTAAGAAGGCGTTTTTAGTGCTTTCGCCACGGAGAGTCTTCTCATATACTATGCCAACGGTCTCAGGTTTGATTACTTCCTCTACGAAGTCCATGGTAGCTTTAGTGAATTCAGATGCGCTCTGGACGTTGCGGAAGAAATACTTATAGCCTTTTGCTGTAAGTTCATCTGCTGCACCTCCTATTGCCAGCAATGGTATCTTGTAACGCTCACACGGTTCTTGCATAGTAGATATCGCTGCGCTCATATAAGCTCCGGTTACAACTTGCACCTTATCCACGGTTATCACTTTCTCTGTAGCCGTCAGAGCAACCTTCGGGTCTCCTGCGAAATCCTCAATTAGTATCTTGATCTTAGCCCCGAGAATCCCACCAGCACCATTAATCTCTTCAGCGGCAAACTCCACACCCCGACGCCCTTGTTGACCAAAGGTAGCTAGAGCGCCTGAGAGAGGTAAGACTACGCCAACTCTCAGTTCTTGCCCCTCCAAAAGGGGTTTTGTTGGTGTAGCGGTTGTGGTTGTCATTGTCGTTGTTACAGTTTTCGTTACTGTAACCGGGGACGGTGTCACTGTGATTGTCCGCTCTATTGTCTTTGTAACCTCCCTGATGACTTCTGCTGGTGCAGCTAAGGTTCCAGCATAGTAGCCTCCCACACCAGCAACGACACCAGCAACAATAGCTGAGACAGCAACCGTCAAGAAGCCCCTCCTACTAACACCTCTTTTTGAAGACAGGTCTTCGACCATGGTCTAGGATTAACTTCAAAACACTATTTAAACTTTAAGAAAAATTGCGTTAAGAAATTGAAAAATCATTTTGATACTCATTAAGAATAAGTATATAATTTGCTTATATTTGGAAGCTTTTTAGGAAGATTTTCATGGGTGAAGAGTAGCGCTAATGATAGTGGAATATTTGTTGCAACCTATAACATAGCACTGTTATTTTCTTATTATTTTACAACAGTAGTTTAAAAGTGCTGGTCTTAAATTTTAAATATGGGATAATTTATCCTCTAACTGGTGGAGTTTGGATAACTGTTTTAAACCATTTGAAGTTAGATGTCGAATTTATTCACTGCTTTCGAAACTCTACGAAAAGGAGATGACGGCCGAATCTTTACAGAATCTCTTAAACGAGGTGAACACCATCGTGATGTCTAAATCGGTGTTATTTGATGGCGCGTTTACGAATGTTCTTGAACGCTTGCAGTCCCTAGCTGTGGTGATCAACGAGCTCCTAAAGCAGGATTCGAAGCAGATTAAATCTTTATTAGCAGAAGAATACGCAAAGCTCTTCTTAGGCTTTGGAAGGCTCCATCCCTCAGAGTCTTCATACCGAACCGATAACGGCTCAATTATGCAAGAGTTTAGAGACAAAGTTCTAGAGACATATAAGAAAGCAGGAGTTAGGAAGATCGACGAATATAAAGAGCCTGAAGACCATATAGCGGTTGAACTCCAGTTTATGGCTTACCTCTGCCGCCGAACAATTGAGGCTTTAAATAATGGTGGAGTGATAGATGAAGCAAGAAAGTATCTGGAGATTCAACACGATTTCCTTAGCGAACATCTCGCTACGTGGGCTCCGGCGCTTGCCAAAGACATTTTAAAGAATGCTGAAAGCGATTTCTATAAGGAGGTTGCTAATTTAACAACCGAGTTTATCAAAGCAGAGATGACAACCATCCCGAAGTTAATGAATGTGGGAAATATGCCTAACCAAAAAGGGTCAGTATCGGAGGAAATTCCCAAAGAAAACCTACTAACACCTCTCGACCCAGCTGATAAAGAAGAGGAAACCAAGTCCTACTATAAGTTACTCGGGTTATGCGGCGTTGGCTATGGAGGGAATCTAGTTAGGGTCGATTGCAAGAACGGGAGAATAGTAAGAATTAGACCAGTACATTATGATTGGGCTCATACACAAGAAGAGCTTAGGAAGATACGTTGGGAGGTTGAGGCAAAGGGGAAAAAATTTGCACCTAAGACAAAGGAACTTGCCGCACCTTTCGCTATCGTCTACAAGAACCGCGTCTACTCCCCTAACAGAGTCAGGTACCCGTTAAAGAGAGTTGACTGGGACCCAAAGGGTGAAAGGCACCCGGAAAATAGGGGTAAAAGCGGCTATGTGAGAATATCGTGGGATGAAGCTCTCGATATAATAGCTGATGAGATAAAGAGGATAAAGGACAAGTATGGGTCTACATACGCAATTCTAGCATTATCTGACGGGCATCAGGAAACAAAAAGTGTTCACGGTATGCACGCGACTATTACAGAGCTTCTTATAAATCTAGGCGGTGCAACGTGGGCTGTAAGAAACCCAGACAGCTGGGAAGGGTGGTGGTGGGGTTCAAAGCACGTATGGGGTATGGAGCCTGACGGTATGCAGCATCCACAGACTCATGTATTACCCGACATCTTGGAGAACACGGAAGTTATGTTATGTTGGGGATGTGATTATGAAACTACAACTTGGGGGTTTGGTGACCAAGGCTTCAGCATATGGAGTTTCTGGTTCAAAGATGTTGGAATAAAACAGATATTCATCTGCCCAGATCTTAACTACTCTGCAGCCGTTCACGCAGATAAATGGATTCCCATAAGACCTAACACAGACGCTGCGCTGCAACTCGCCATAGCTTATATCTGGATTACAGAGGGAACTTATGATAAGGAATACGTCGCAACACACACCTTTGGATTCGATAAATTTAAGAGCTATGTCCTAGGCGAAGAAGACGGTATTCCTAAAACACCTAAATGGGCTGAGGAGATAACCGGTGTCCCTGCTAGAATAATTAAGGCTCTAGCAAAGCTTTGGGCAACCAAAAGAACTTCGATTTGGCATGTCTTCGGCGGTCCATACATCAGAGGCCCATACGCGACTGAGCCCGCGAGGCTGGAAGTTCTACTACTGGCTATGCAAGGTGTAGGGAAGCCTGGAGTTCACCAACTACATAACAGCTGCGTAGGTTTAGATACACCATTCCCAAGACCCATATTCGCCCCGTTTATCTGGGGTGTTGTTCACGGTGGAGTGTATTCACGCCTCTGGTTCCTACCCTATCACAAGGTGAAGGAGTGGTATAAAGAGGTGTTGAAGCAGTTCGTCCCCAAAACTCTGGTTCACGAAGCGATCCTGAATCCTCCCGTAACCTTCTACGCCATGTCACAATCAAGGATGAATATTGCGGAGCAATTCGTGAAGTACACGTATCCGGTGGAAGGATTACCTGAGGTACATATGATCTGGAACGAAAATGGGTGCTGGATAACCTGCTGGAACTGCGGATACAGGATGATAGAAGCCTTCAGAAGCCCTAAAATAGAGTTCATCTTAGCACAGCATCCGTGGCTAGAGAACGACTGCCTCTTCGCCGACATAATCCTACCCGTCTCAACGAAACTCGAAGAGGAGGACATCGGGATAATAGGATCAGCGTGGTCGACTAAGCAGCACTTCGCAATCGTCTACGAGGGCAAATGCATCGAACCCATCGGTGAATCTATGAGCGACTACGAAATATGCTGCATGATCGCCAAGAGACTTGAGGAAAAGTACCCAGAGGACTTTAAGGGCGTATACGAGAAATTCACCCAAGGTAGGACGATCGAGGACTGGATAAGACTTGGCTTCGAAAACTCAGGAGCCGCCCCATACATAACCTTCGAGGAGTTAAAGAAGAGGGGATTCTGGCTTGTGCCCACTGACCCCGAGTGGAAGAAGTATAAGCCTGGTTTGAGGGCGTTCTACGAGAATCCTGAGAAGCACCCGCTTGCGACACCATCTGGTAAAATAGAGTTTTACTCAGAGAGGTTAGCGAAACACTTCCCAGATGATAATGAGAGACCACCAGTACCGCACTTTATACCATATGGGGAGTCTCACCAAGAAAGTCTACTTCACCCAAGGTCCAAGGAATACCCATTCTTAATCGTCTCTAACCACCCAAGGTGGAGGATGCATGCACAGCTCGATGACGCAACCTGGTTCCACGAGATACCTACCTGTAAGGTTAGGGGGCCAGACGGATACCTTTACGAACCAGTTTGGATCAACACGGTAGATGCCGCTAAGCTAGGCGTAAAGACAGGCGACATAGTCAGGGTGTATAATGACCGCGGCTCAGTATTAGGTGGAGCATACGTAACCCATCGAATAATGCCAGGAGTTGTCTCAATGGATCACGGTTCAAGAGCAGATTTAATATCGATTGAGGATAGGTTGGATAGGGGTGGTGCGATCGACTTAATAGCCCCCATCAAGACTACATCGAAGTACGCCCACGGAATGGTTGTAAGCGGCTACTTGGTGAATGTTGAGAAGGTTAACTTAAACGAGCTTATGAAAAAGTACCCTGAGGCGTTCATTAAACCTTATCATTGTGCGGCTGGTCTTTGCTACGAGAGGGCGGTGGTTAAGTGATGAAGGTTTTTATTGTGGATCTATCACTGTGCAACGGCTGCTATACGTGTCAGATAGCTTGCAAAGATGAGCATGTCGGTAATGACTGGGTGCCGTATGCCAAGGCGCAGCCGCTTACCGGGCATTTCTGGTTGAAGATGGTTGAGAAGGAGAGGGGTTCATATCCGAAGGTTAAAGTCACGTACTACCCCTATCTATGCTTCCACTGCGACGAAGCGCCTTGCATACCGTCTTGTAAAGTTAAAGCGATTTACAAACGACCAGACGGCTTAGTAATCATAGACCCAGTGAAGTGTAACGGTTGTAAAGACTGCCTCTACGCCTGCCCCTATGACGTAATCTACTTCAATGAGACCCTAAATATAGCGCAGAAATGCACAGGCTGCTCACACCTACTAGATAAGGGTGATACACCAAGGTGTGTCGATGCTTGCCCAACCGAAGCCATAAAGTTCGGTGAGGAAGAGGAGTTCAAAGAGCTCATCAAAGAGGCCTCACCACTCAAACCGGACTTTAAACGCGTGAAGCCAAGAGTACTTTACCTACACCTCGAACTCCTGAAGCCATTCTTAACAGGAGCGGTATACGACCCAGAGAGGGACGAGTGCGTCGAGGGTGCGAAGGTGACGCTGACTAACACCGCTACAGGGGAGAGGCTGGAGACCACAACCGACATATTTGGCGACTTCTGGTTCAAGGGCTTACAACCATCAACCTACGAGGTTATAATCGAAAAGAGCGGCTACTACCCCATCAAGTTAGAGAAGTTAAAGGTAGAGGAGGATATTAACCTCGGAGACCTAAAGATGTACCAGACCCCTCAAACAACTAAACCCTAAACGCGGCTAAATACTCTCTATCCCCCATCTCTTCTAAACCTAAAGCCTTATACGTTTACATAGGGGTGACTCTGGTAGCTAATAAAGAACTTCTGCATCAAATAGGTTTGCTGGCTGCTGAAGACAAGGATCTTATAAACAGATTATAAGCTGAAGGTTTTGATAAAGCTTCAAGTAGGTGCAGAGAGCTAAACCAATAAAAGTGTCAAAAGAAATATTTTTAAGAAGATGGTGAGAACATAGATTTATGCGGGTTAGTAAGAGTGGCGCTATCGGTTTAATTGTGACCGCTGTTGGTATTGCGCTGCTCCTCTTCACATTCTACAACGCCTACCTAACATTTGCACAATATCTATCTTTCACACTGTCTGCCGACTTCTTTGCTTCCGTGAACGAGATCTTAGTAGCAGCTATAAAAGCGATGTTCCTAGCGGTCATGGCTTGGGTAGGCTCTATCCTATTGGTTAGAGGAGTTGACTTTCTCAAGGTAGATCGAGGGGTTGGAGTAGTAACTTTCAGAGTCGAAAAGGGCGTAGGCATAGCGACCATAGAGCAGCAAGAGAAGAAGGGAGAATAAAATCCCCGCACTACGGTTGGCTGGTGTGGCTGGGGTGGAGCAGCCACTCACCTCAAAAGGGTTTAGATTTTTAAGCATAGGACTGACTATCACACTACTTCTTACCCTCTTAACGCTGGCCTACTCAGCGTACGAAAACCTAGCCTATATATCCCAAGATCTGGTTTTTGGTGAAAGCCCGCCGAAACTCAGCATAAACAGTACACACCTAACACTCTCGAACCTCACACTTACCAACCGCGGCTTGTATCCTTTGAACATAGCTTTAAGTGGTGAAGCTGTGCTCGGAGACGTAAATCTAGGTTCAGCAAGCACCGGCGAAATAATCATCCCGCCGAACATGCTGAGGCGGATAGATCTAACCCTACCATTAGATTTAACAAAAGTTTATACAGACTACAATCTTTTAAGGACAATTCTATTTAATGCTTCCGCTGCCACATTTAAACTTAAGGTGGATGTTGGAATTCAACCCTTCATAGCAGCTTCGTTTGAAGGCAGCTTCTGGAGCAAAATAGGTGCCGGGCTAGACGGTTTAACCTTTAGGTTACGGAGCGTTGAGCCGCTGAACGATACACACGTGAGGGCTGAGATTGAAATGGAGTTCACTAACAGATCACCCCTAACGGTCAACGGTCTACTACACGCTTCGCTACCCTCAGCTGCACAAAGAGATCTTCGGTATTCCGCATCTCCGATTGAAGTCTTTGCTCAACCTTCTCAACAGTACGTGGCTCAGCTTATTTTTACACTGCCGAAAGAGGAGCTGAGGAGCGGTGCTTGGTACGGGCTCGAGCTAGAGTTTGATATGTTTGGCCACGCTTATGAATGGAGAGCTGGTTTTAGGGTGTAGATGAGTTGGAGGTTCCTAAGAAGCGGAATAGAGCGTTGGTGTATGCTGCTCGTGCTATTCAAGCAGCGATATTCGTGGCTATCAACTACGCCATCTTCTTCGCCGCTCCAGTACTACTCTTCTCAACAACCGGTCTTATCACATCAGAACTGGAAGCGACAATATTAGGCTACTTTATAGTCATAGTCTCCTTAACCATCCTCCACATACTCCTAAAAGATCATATTATAGGCTTAGCATCCTCTGTCGGGTTAGGAATAGTTCAAGCGTTATATATCTATGTGATAACTAAAGGCGGAGAACTAACTATCTCATACAGCGGCTTGATGCTGACTCTAAACTTTGAGCCGATCGTCTACCTAATGATGGCCATCCCACTAGTAAATATGGCAAAGCAGATCAGTGAGTATGTAGGCAGATCTTCAGCTCAGCCTATTGAAATGGTGGAAGTAGAAGGGTAATGTAAGAACCTAGCTGCGTTAAGAACACTGGCGTTTACATAGGAGGATGTTCTGGGATAAGGCCCGCTTTCAATGCAATATCCATGTATTTGCTTGGTCTTTCTATGAGCGCTCTAACTTCGTGTTCAAGTTCATCTCTGGACATTTTTCTTCTTGCGTATCCCAGTTCCATAGCCTTTTCTGCAACTGCGATGGCTTCTTGAACGTAGAGTTCTGTTTCTGTCATATTACCGATAATTCTTTCCTCGTGGATACCTGTTTCCTCGCTATACCTTGCTATCGCGTATGCGGCTGCTAAAAACATTTCATCCGTCATCTTCCTAGCTCTCACAGTTAAGGCACCTCTGAAAACAGCCGGAAAGCCTACGCTATTATTTATTTGATTTGGAAAGTCGCTTCTACCTGTAGCTACTATCCTTGCACCAGCTTCTTTGGCTTCCCAAGGCCAGATCTCTGGAACAGGATTAGCAGCTGCAAATACTATCGCATCTTTATTCATTTCCTTAACCCACTCTTTCTTAATAACTCCAGGACCTGGTTTAGATGCGGCTATGACAACATCTGCGCCCTTTAAACTCTCTGCAATATCCCCTTTTACACCCTCGATGTTTGATTCTAACGCTATCTGATATTTCCAAGGGTTCTCTTTTTGAAGTGTTTTCACATCCTCCCTCTCACGATGTATTATACCCTTAGAATCCACAGCTACGATGTTCTTGGGGTTTGCTCCCGCCACTTTAAGATATCTGTAGGTAGCTATATTAGCCGCCCCAGAACCTATAAGAGATATTTTTACTTGATCTATTTTCTTACCAACAATTTTTAAAGCGTTTATTAAAGCACCTATTGCGACTAAAGCTGTTCCCTGCTGGTCGTCGTGCCAAACTGGTATATCTAAAATCTCCTGAAGTTTCTCAAGGATATAGAAGCATTTTGGAGACTCAATATCTTCTAGATTAACGGCTCCGCAGCTTGCTTCAAGCGCCTTAACAATATAAATGAACTTATCCGGGTCTCTCTCTTTAACAACTAGTGGGAATGCGTCAACACCACCAAGATACTTGAATAGCAACGCTTTGCCCTCCATTACGGGAAGACTAGCGGCTGCACCTATATTACCCAAACCGAGGACTCTGGTCCCGTCACTAATCACCGCAGCCGCATTCCACCTCCATGTATAATCATATGAGAGATCCTCTCCCCCGCTATGGATTCTACGACAAGGTTCAGCGACGCCCGGTGTATACCAGATTGCGAAATAGTCGATATTTGTGACAGGGCATTTAGGGACAATCTCTACTTTTCCGCCATAAAACCTATGAAGCTTTTCAGAGATTGTAAACCAATCTTTCTTTACTTGGGACATAGGTAACCTCGACCGATGTGTAGAAAATGTTCTTAATAAGGTTAACTATTACCGACGCAGACGCTGCTTTAACAAAAAGTTATGAATAAACTTACATTCTTAGAGTTTGTATACCTTTACATTGGGATGAAAGTCGCTTTTTATCCTTTATCCTTGTAACTAAGATTTAGATCATAGCAGTGTGGTCCCTCCTTTATCGATCTCCACAAATAAAAGGGCTGTTACCTCATCTATTGAGAACTGTCGCGCGCCCTGTGCCACGAAAAAAAGGGGTTTATTGAATGTTATTCATAGCGAAGCGGCTAAGCGGCGAACTCTAATTAAAAGCGTTAAAGGATTATACCGTCGTTGCAGAAGCCAACACGTTAGGCGAACTTGTAAAGATCTTGTAGAAATTAAGATAGTTCAGCTAAGAGGAGTGGCTACCAAACTTACTAGAGCGGATGACCCCCTATTTGCTCTGCTTCTCTAAGAGTTCTCTTATCCGGCGTAGCTCTGTAAGCATATCGGCAGTGACGCCGCTGACGCCGAATAGCGGTCTTCCCCTAACTAGGCTCAACACCTTCTCTCTGACTTCTGCGTAGTTTGAGATGTGGATGAGTGATGCTTCGGCTCTCCTACTCTTTGGTCCGGCGGTGCCTCCTGCTGCACCTGTGTAGCCTGCTGTGTATATGTCGACTGTAGCTATGCCTAGCCTTCTAGAGATGGGACCCTGTACAACCTCTACTGACATTACCCTTGCGTAGGGTACTGTACTCTTTACTCTCCACCATACGCCGCGCTCAACAACAACTTCATCGCTTGTTAGATGGAAGGTTATGGATTTGTAGTAGCGGGAAGACCAGTAAAAGACAAAGCAGACCGCAACTATTATCGGGGCGAAGAAGGCTGTGATTGGCACTAAAACATAGGCTGGTTCGAACACATAAACTAGCCAGCTAACCACGATCCCGCAGAGCGCCAATGGTATGACGAAGAATAATATGTAGATTCGGTATAGGAGGACCATATTAGGGTGCGGTTTATACACTTCCTCCAAACAGATCCAGTTGTATAATTGAGGGAGGTTGTAGTTATGGTTTATGTTTGATCGAGATGTGACGGAAAAAGCTACGTCCTCATCACCTTACTGGATGTTGTAGAAGCTGATGAGCATTAGGTTCAGAACTTAGCAACCCCTGATCTGAACCGACCAGAGCCTTTAAGATGCTGCTGAACAAACTCTAAATACTCCGCTTCAACAACCATCGTTCAGTGGAATGTACATACCAACCATGCTATTCCTAACCAAGGGTGTAGGTAGGCACAAGGAGCGGCTGGCGAGCTTTGAGCTAGCTCTGAGAGACGCCGGGATAGCCTTCTGTAACCTAGTGCACGTGTCGAGCATCGTCCCACCTGCGTGTAAGCTGGTGTCCAGAGAAGTTGGGTTGAAGAAGCTGAAGCCCGGTCAGATAACCTTCTGTGTTATGAGCAGGATAGATACCAACGAGCCCAATAGACTTATTGCAGCAGCGATAGGTGTGGCTATTCCTCAGGATAAGAGGCTCTACGGATACCTTTCGGAGCACGCTGCCTACGGTCAGACTCAGGAGAAGGCTGGGGAGTATGCTGAGGATCTAGCCGCCGCTATGCTCGCTTCAACGATGGGTGCTGACTTCGACGTAGAGCGTAGTTACGATGCCCGTAGAGAGATCTGGCGCATCTCTGGTAAAGTGGTTAAGACTAGGCATATCGTTCAGTCTGCCGAAGGCGACAAAAACGGCCTCTGGACCACAGCTATAGCGGCAGCAATAATGCTCTAACCTACACCCCATCCTCTATTTTTTAATGAGAACGTAATTGGCATCATAAAACATCGAATAATTTGGAAGCAATGGAAAGGTGCAAAACTTAACAAGCTGCTTCAGAACACATCTAAGCAATCAAATATTCTTAGGATTTCAGTATCTATATTTGCGAATTACTGCGACAGCCAAATAATTTGGAGCAACAGATGTACGGTTGCAACAGCGACTACAGAAAAAGGTAATCCTATTTTAATGAACTCCTTTAGCTTGATCTTATACCCGTGCTTTTCTAATATTCCGCAGGCAAAGACGTTCGCTGCAGCTCCAACCGGAGTAATATTACCCCCGATCCCCGTGCCTACTAGCATCCCATACAAGAGTGGCCATGGGCTTACTCCAGTAAGATTTGCTAACTCTTGGCAAACTGGAATCATTAGCACGGTATAAGGCACGTTATCGATAAAAGATGATAGAGAGACTGATAGCCAGACCAAAAAAGCTAAAATTACGGTTGGGTCTCTTATAACAGAGTGTACGAGAATATTCGCGAAATCTTGTAGGATTCCTGCTTTATTGACCGAATAAATAACCATGAATACACCAACAATGAAGAAGAATGAATTCCAGTCGAAGCCGAGCACCATCTCTCTAATCTTAGTCCTCCCGATCAAAAGGGCGATAACACCAACGGTTAATCCTACTATACCCGGCCTGATACCTACCTCAGGTCCAATCGCGAGTACTGCGACCCCCACTACGAACAGGATGGTTGCGCTCCAAGTCACATCGATTCTCTCAGAACTAATTTCAACCTTTTTATTCATCTTCCTAAATTGGAATAAGAGTGTTAATAGAGCAGTAGCCACACCAAAGAGTGATAAAGTGCCTAGCCCCAACTTACCTTGAAACCAATAGAAATCTAACGGTTTCATGCCGGTTTGCAGAGCTAAGATGATCGCAGGAGGATCTGCTATCATCGTTACAGTGGTTACTACATTAGAGCTTATAGCGATCGAAACCAAATATGGAAAGAGTGAAGAGCCGAATCTCTTTGCAATTGCGATGGCAATCGGAGCCATAATTAGAACCACTCCGACATTCTCCATAAATGCAGAGAAGAAGGCCGTAACTGTGCACATAGCGATTATCGCATATTTTTCCGTCTTCGTCTTAGTTATTATCTTGTTAGCGATGAGTTCTGGCATCCTGCTCTCCGCGAAAACAAACGAGACCATCATGAACCCCCAGTAAATTCCGAGTACATCCCATTTTATTGCTCTGAGGATAGCATCCTCTGGTTTCAATAATCCGAGTGCGAGAAGAAAAAATGATGCGCCGAGAGAAGCGTATGCGGTCTTCATCTTCCTACTTAGAGCTAGAGCATAGCAACCAACGAAGATTATTAAGATAACCATCTTCTCATACGGAACCATTTTTATCAAACGAGTTTTTACCTATGGTTATTAAACCTTATTATTTGAAAGTCCGTTTGATACCTTTGGTTTTGTTGATCCAATCCGCTTAAGCTAATTAACTACTTAGTGAACTCCGCGCAAGATTTCGGATAAGTTTCATAATATAAGACTTTCCCAAACAAGACAGTCTGAAAAGAATGCGGAAAAATGGTTTTAACAGCCGTTTGTCGAAAGTTTTTGAGTTCATACGGTCACCAATTTGGGTAAAAATTTTTAGTGTGCTAATCTGATGGTCGGTCAGAAAGACGGCGGAGAGAGGATGCCTAGGAGGATACGTTGGACGACACTGGTGCATAATGGTGTAGCCTTCCCACCTGAGTATGAGCCTAAGGGCATAAAGGTTGGTCTAAGAGGAAATTGGATTGTCCCAAGCCCTATAGTGGAGGAGATGCTTTATGCTTGGGCGAAGAAAAAAGATACGCCATATGTTAAAGACGAGGTTTTCCAAAAGAACTTCCTTGAATCTTTAAGACCGCATTTACCTCCACCTTACCGTGACATAACATTCAGCGAAATAGATTTATCCGAATATTACAAGGCGGTTGAGGAGGAGAAGAAAGCTAAAGAGTCGATGAATAAAGAGGAGAAGAAGCGACTCTCACAAGAGCGGAAGAAGAAGCGTGAGGAGCTCAAGGCAAGATACGGCTATGCCACTGTAGACGGCATAACCGTCGAGGTTCTCAACTGGATGGTCGAGCCTCCGGGCATCTTTATGGGTAGAGGTAATCACCCGCTGCGAGGCAGATGGAAGGAGCGTGTTAAACCTGAGGATATCATACTGAATTTAGGTGAAGATGCACCTAAGCCTGAAGGGCGTTGGGGTGGTATAGTGCACGATCATAGCAGTATGTGGCTTGCGAAGTGGGTTGATAAGATAGATCCAACTAAATACAAGTATGTATGGTTGTCCGAGGCTTCGTTCTTGAGGCAGCAGCAAGATTACTTGAAGTATGAAGCAGCTGCAAAATTGGAGAAGAAGATCGATAAAATAAGAGCTGCGATAAAGAAGATGCTCTCATCAAGAAGAAAGGAGATTAGGAAGATAGCAACGGTATGCTACTTGATAGATGCTTTAGCGATGAGGGTTGGTGACGAAAAAGATGAAGACGAGGCGGATACTGTAGGTGCCACAACTCTCAGAGTTGAGCACGTAAAGCTGAACCACGGTAGCATAGAATTCGACTTCTTAGGGAAGGATAGCGTAAGGTGGCAGAAGACGCTCGAAAATCCAGAACCTCAGCTCCTAGAGAACTTTAAGGAGTTTATGAAGGGGAAGGAGCCTGAAGATCAAATATTCGACGGTATAACATCAGAGAAGGTGAACAACTTCCTAAAGAGGTTCGACAAAGATCTTACTGCAAAGGTCTTCCGTACCTACATCGCTACCAAGACCGTCAAAGACTTTCTTGAGCAAAGAAACGGCACTCTTAAGGATGAAGACGACTTTGTGAAACTCTACTACGCTAAGCTCGCGAACTTAGAAGCGGCGATAAAGTGCAATCATAAGCGAACACCTCCAAAGAACTGGGAAGAGAGTATAAGGAAGAAAGAGGAGCGTCTGGCAAAACTTCTAGCTGCGCCTCCACCTAAGACTGAGAAGGGTAGACGTAGGCTTGAGCAGAGGATTAAGAAATTGAAGCTACAGATAGAGCTTGCAAAAGCCATTAAAGAGTATAATCTAAACACCTCACTCAAGAACTATATCGATCCACGTGTCTACTACGAATGGGCTAAGAAAGTCGGCTTAGATTGGAAACTCATCTACCCAAAGTCGCTGCAGCGTAAATTCATATGGGTTGAAAGCAAGACCCCTCTAATCAAGGTGAAGGGAAATAAATAGGTCGAACCTAAACTAAAATGCTCCATGCTGCAGCTGGGCACAGAAGATTACGCAAAATACCCTTTCCTAGAAGAAGCCAGAGAGTGGCTAAGGAGACTAGGGATTACTCTGGAAGAGATAGATGAGTATACAGAAGCTCTGTCAAGCGCAAAAGAGCGGCTTATCAAAGCCTATAAACACGGTTACATCGACGACGAACTTATAGATAGTGAGAAAGAACTTCTGTGTTTCCACATCGCACTCCTACTCGTTAAGCTACTTGGGGTTGAGCAGCTGGTTGCAAAATTTTCGCTCGCAGAAGCAAGAAGGGTTGAACGCTTCTTAGAGCGAGAAGGTAAAAAAGATCTTGTAGCATACATCTTTAAGGTTGTTTCAAGGGTAGACGCTGAGGAAGTGCGGCAGACCGTAGGTGGTATGGAATTTGATTACCGTATTCCCGTGATCGAGTATCTTAAGAGGGCTGTTCATCTGCACAGTCCGGAATGGAAGTTAGTGAATCGAGTGGTTGAGGGAGGCTTCGTTTACTTAACTACACGTGATTTAAGCAGGTTAATAAGAGAGGAGATCCGATCGATGATATATAATCGTATAAAGTCGTTACCTCAGCCCAAACTAACTCCGGCTCTGGAAGAAGCGGTAGAAGATTTGAGGAAGGTGATCAAAGTCCTTACCCCCACAACACAAGCCATAGTGGAACCCACAAAATACCCACCTTGTGTTCAGCACGCGCTTGATCTTCTTCAGAGGGGACAGAATATACCCCACTTTGGTCGTTTCCTTGTGACCACCTACCTACTAAACATAGGAAGGAGCGTAGACGAGGTTGTTTCGCTTTTTGCCAAAGCTCCTGACTTTAACGAGCGGCTCACACGTTACCAGGTTGAGCATATAGCTGGGCTAAGAGGAGGAGGCACAAAGTATAGGCCACCTAGCTGCAGAACCATTCAAGCACACACTTTATGCTTTAAGATCGAGGCTTGCGATGACATAAAGAATCCTATACAGTTTGGAAGATCTAGAGCGAAAGGGGGGTTAAGGAAACGGAGCAAGTAGAAGCTTTTCTGAGGCAACTATACAAACGCTACTACTTTAGTAGGATAGAGGAGGTCGAGGCACCCATTAGAATCGAGGAGAGAGAGTTCGGCTACCTGCCGTTCGGCGGAACTATGGTTAGGCATCTTTCATTCAAGAACGAAGGGGAGCTAAAAGCCCATCTAGTCAAAGAGGCACCTAGGTCAGTTTACTACTCTATAGCCTACTACTACGACCCGACCCTACCTATGCAAGAGAAGGGTTGGAAAGGTGCGGACATAGCCTTCGACATAGATTGTGACGACCTAAACCTAGAGTGCAAAAAAGAGCACGATATATGGATCTGCAGCAACTGCGGCGCAAAAGGAAAGGGAAGTAGACCTAAGCGATGTAGATGCGGAAGTGCCTCTTTTAAGCAACTAAACTGGGTTTGCCTAAAGTGCTTAGAAGGTGCCAAAGAAGAGGTTATGAAGTTGATCGAGATCCTTATTAGCGATCTAGGCTTTACAAAGAAGCAGATAAAGGTTTACTTTTCTGGAAGCAAAGGTTACCACGTTACCGTAGAGGGCACAGATTTCGAGTACTTAGATCAGATGGGTAGGATGGAACTCGTTGACTATGTGTGCGGAAGAGGTCTCCTACCTAAATTCATCGGTGTGGCTAAATCTTTGACTATAGACGATCTGTGGAAAAGGCTACCCACTTTAGGCGAATCTGGTTGGAGAGGCAGGGTAGCAGAGTACTTCGCAAGTAAAAATAAAGCCGACCCTAGGGAGAAGATAGTAGAAATATACGCAAAATCTGGATACCAAGGGTTCAAGAAGGCATTTGAAGAATGCGTGAAGAAGATCGGTGTAACCGTAGATAGCAACGTAACCACAGATATACACAGAATACTTCGCCTACCAGGCACCTTACACAACGAAACAGGGTTAATTAAAAAAAGAGTATTTTCATTAGACTCCTTTGACCCGCTTGTTGATGCTGTTGCGTTTGGTGAGGAACCTGTTGAGGTAGAGGTGAGCTACGCGCCTCCCTTTACTTTCCTAGGCCAACGTTTCGCACTTGAGCCTGCGCAGAAAGTTAAACTACCCCTTGCAGCAGCAGTATACCTACTCGGTCAAGGTTTAGCTAAACTGGTGTAGAAGTTGGTTGAGGTGAACGTAAGCCTAATCGGTCGGCTAGTGGAGGAGGAGATGCTGGATGTCGCTCTTAAGAGCATACCCGCAGACATCTACCGATCTGTGGCTCTATACCTAAAAGATACGCGTAACTCCAACCAACTAAGCGAGACCTTAGAGGCACATTTGAGGTTGAGGGAGAAAGAGCTTCTGCTGAACCTTACTCTAAACCTTCTCAGGCTTAGGTTGACGAAGGCAAAGCGTGGTAAGGGTCTTCAAGAGGTAAATCTGCTACCTGAAGAAAGATACATCCTTGAAGCGGGGGAGCTTGTTGAACGGCGGTTAAATAAAGTTGAGAATGCGTTAAAGAACGGACAAGTTTCCTTGCTGGTGAGTATTGAGGAGAGGCATATCAAAAAGCTCGTAACTCTTCGCTTTCTAAAGGCATTTGACGCTATAGTAGGTGTAGACTTGAGGCGATATGGGCCTTTTCAGCCCGAGGATGTGGCCACCATACCTTTGGAGAACGCTAAACCTCTTATAGAGCAAGGGGTTGCTGTTGAAATCTGGCTGGATGAGTAGCAGATAAACATCTGCCTTTTTATAGTGGGGTAACGATAATATCTGCGGTTGACTTTCGGTTGCCTCAGCAGGAGTTTGTGTTTAAGGTAATATTCAAACCAAAATTCTCTTGGGTTGATAAGACTTATCTTGGAAACCTTTTAATCGAAGCGTTAGGTCTCTTAGCTAGGCAGAGCGGCGCATTCGACTTCGATGTAGAAGTTTTAGAAGAGCCTGAAAAGAAATAGCTCGCCAGAGTGCTTAGTTATTCCCTACTCTTCGCTTCGGCTGTGTGCTGTGTGACGCTCTCAGGCTCAGGCACACCCTCAGGTACCTCTATCTTCGGCTTAACCTCCTCAAGCCTTATTGTAAGCAGATACACCTTATTGTTGTGGTGTATAATCCTCTTACTAACCCTCGGGCTTCTGAAGGCTAGCTTCGCTATAAGGTGCTCTCTGATCCTCTTGAGCTGCGCGTAGGTCACTAGCTCTTGACCTACAAGGCTTTCAAAGTCGGGGTCGCTATCTATCTCTGACAAGATCTATGATCAAAATTGTTGATCAACCTATTAACTCTTTCTGCTAAGCTTGAAACAACCTATCCCAGTAGATGATGCATACCATCTAAGCTCTACCAACCTTCTTCGCCTCTGTCTAAGGATGAGTTCCTTAAGATTCTTTCCACGATCAGAACCGTTCTCATAAGATTTGTAAGCAGTCTCCCCTCTAGCCTCCTAATACCCTTAAACTGCTCTTACTCCCTTAACGCTAGGTTTCTCGCGAAAGTTTAAGAGCACGCCCATTAGCTATTGCATCGAGCCTACGTGATGTAAAGCCTTTTCAGTAGTCAAGCCGGGTTATCTGCTCACTTTTTGGCTTCAGCCTTTAGAACAAGTTCGCTCCAAGCTTTTACAAGAGCGTCTCTTCTCGGAAGGTAGACTTTATTATAGAAGTCTCGCTGTGAAAGTAGCACGCTTCTGTCATAGCTCTTAACGATCTTTACAGCTTCTTTCCACGCGTGCTCAAATAGATCCCCGAACTCCGATTCGATCTGCCGAGCGAAGTCAGATTCGGTCTGAATTCGACCACCTATTCTAAAGTATATTTTCCCATCCCTAACCTCTTTAAGTGCAATCTCGTCACCCAGCTTGAATAAGTCGATAGCCTCTTCACCCACTCTAGCCTTAGCCGCCCTAAACTCTTCGGTTAGTTGGGAAGTGCCTCGAAAGCCCCTTTTTGCAGCAGCGTAGAAGATCGCCCTATTCAAACCCCAGCTCTTCGCGCTCTCTACAGGTAAGCCGAGAACAAAGGCTCTAGCAGCTTGTAGCACAGCCATCACTTGAAAGCGGCCAATAGCCAAGCCGGATCAAGAAATTAGGCTTATTAGACCTATTTAGCCTTTCTACAAAGTTTGGTCTCATGTTTCTAGTTCCAAATCGAGAAATAGTAGTAGAATTGGGGTTAAGTATGCTTTAGCTGTCTACTACTCTTTTTGCAGGATCTCTACTCTGCCTTTAACACCATCTTTAAACTTCTTTGCGTCAGATTCGCTGCCGACTATGGCTCCGTAGTGCATAGGTATAGCTACTTTAGGCTTCATAGTGTTAGCCAACTCGATAGCCTCATTAGCGGTCATAACATAGGTGCCACTAACAGGTAGGAGCGCTATGTCAACACTTAACCCTTTTATCTCCGGTATGGCGTCGGTGTCACCAGCGTGATAGATGCTGACGCCTTTAACCTTCACAACATAGCCAACCCTCCCGTCTTCCTTAGGGTGAAAGACTTGACCCGGTGCCCTAAACTTGTTTATGTTGTATGCTGGGACCGCTTGGATTGTTACACCTCTAACTTCTTTGGTTTCACCCGGTTTGATGATTACAACCTCTTTGCAGCGGATACCTTTAAGCCCAGATTCAGCGATCTTCGGCGCCACAATCGTCGTGTCGCTTGTTGCGATCTTCTTTATGTCTTCTGGACTAAGGTGGTCGAAGTGCTCATGTGTAATTAAGATGAGATCCGCCTTTTCCCCTCCAGATATCTGATAAGGGTCTATGTAGATTACACAATCGTCTTTGATCTTAAAACAGTCATGCCCAAGCCAAGATATCTTAACACCACCATACTCAAACATAGCTGGTCAAGACTACTCACCACTACCCACTATTAAAGCTTAATGAGAAAACTTTAAAGCGATATTATCTCAACACTGATCTTCTCGCCTAAAGTGATCTCCGCACAAGTCCTCCTAAGCGCTGGAAATGCGCCTGTAAGACTTCCAGGGTTCACGTAAATAACGCCCTCAACCTCATCCTTCTTAGCTTGATGAGTATGACCATACACAACTAAATTCACATCCGCGACCCGCTTCTTAATCCTCTCTAGAAGACCAAAGGGGCTCCCACCTTCGCTTGGATGGATAACACCTATTCTGAAACCTTCAACCTCAACTACCTCTATCGGTTTGAGTTCAGCCCTAATACTTGGTGGGTCCATGTTGCCGTAGACTCCTGTAAAGCGGGTTAATTCTTTCAGCTCTCTAACAAACTGTATTCCGGTAAAGTCTCCGGCGTGTAGGATTAGGTCTGCTCTTGAAAGCTTATCTATTGCCTTTTGGTCGAGGTCATTTAGGGTTTGGATATGTGTGTCTGAGATCGCTATGATCCTCAACCATCACCACCTCTAACCATCATTCCTTAAGTAGTAGCTTCTGGTAGTTATGTTTGTTGTGAGGGTACTTATAGCCTTCTTCTCATACACCGGCAACACACGAGCTGTTGCATATCATCTATCTGCCCTACTAAATAGTAGAGAGGTTGAGGTTAGGGTAGAGGAGATAAAGCCTACTAAACGCTACCCCTACCTCTTCTGGCTTCTCCTATCTTTCATCCCTAATCTACGAACACCCATAAAGCAACCTACTCTTGACCCAAGGGGATACGATTTTATCTGCTTAGGTCTACCGAAATGGACTTTAGCTTGCCCGCCTGTCAACCAGTATCTTGAGGTAGTCGACTTAACGGGAAAAGCAGTAGGTTTATTCATAACTTACGGTGGGTTTGATGAAAGGCGCTACTTGAGACAGATGGTCAAGCGCCTCACTAAAAAAGGTGTTAAGGTCAAAGCCACATTATTATTAAAGAGAAGTTGGATTAAAGATAGTAAGATAAGTGAGCCTCTACACAGGTTCTGTAAAGCACTTCTAGATCTTTAGGCTGTTTTCTTCCACACTACGCTAAATTCACAGAAATCGTCGCCGTGGCCCATACATTTGGTTCTAGTTACCCTCACCCCGCCTATCGCTTCGCTGATGCCTGCCTGCGTAGCGGTGTCAAGCACATCACACACCAGCTCCGGATACTTTATGGCGAGCTCTAAGAACTGGCAGCTGTGCACCCTGAAGACGACCTTATCGCTGGTTAACTTTACGGCTTCAGGCTGAACACCTATTTGAGTAAGATATGTGTCAACGTAGGTCGACTTGAAGGTCTGTGGTGTCCATCTGGCTATGTTGTGTTGAGATGTTAACTTCTCTATTATCTCCTTCCCTCTGTTTACACCGGCTGTATGGAGTAGCTTCTTAGCGGCTTCTTCGCCTAGGTTCTGCTTCATCACATCTAGCAGCAGTTGGGCTAGCAGTATGTAGTTTCTAGCCGGGAACTCGACCGAGATCTGCTTCTTAGCGAGTTTATAGTAGATTCTTGGTCTGCCGATGTTCCCCTTCTCTTCATATGTTTCGACTAAACCCAGCCTATGTAGAGCTTGTAGATGGTATCTAACAGCAGTGGGTTGTATGCCTGTCTCTTTAACTATCCCCTTGATGTCTTTAGGCCCTTTTGCAAGGAGCTCGAGTATCTTCCATCTTGAGCTGCTGGCTAATACTTTAGATACTTCTGCGCTAATCCCCATATTATCACACCTCAATATCATTTAGGGCATTGTTTAAACATTTCTTACCTTTAATATATAGAATATGAAAAGAAGCGCGCGGTGTGGTTGCTAAGGCTCTGCGAAGAGGCTGTAGTTTGGCATATCAAGGCGTATACTCTTAAGACTACATTAATCAAGCCACTAAAGGAGTAAGGCTAAAAGGGGCTCACCTACTAAAAGAATCTGGTCTTGCAGAATAGGAGAGAGTCAAGCCTAGCGAATCTGTGCCGAATCTACGGTGTGCAAACGGTGTATCGGGATGTGTTCGGTAATGTTAGGCGACCACCTACTACTTCGCTTTTAAAGGTGCTTAGATCACTTGGAGCCGAATTAGAAGGCTTATCTGATGTAGGCCGAGCTTATCGAGCTCGGCTGGCTCAACTTGACTTTAGGGTCATAGAACCTGTTATAGTTCTATTTGATGGCAGCAGTTCTTTACCGATTAAACTGAGGAAGTGTTTAGGCAACAAGATTGTGTGTAGGCTCAGAGTGGAGGGTGAGGAGAAAATTAGAGAATGGGTGGTTGAGGCTAGGTCTGACGAAGGTTTTTCGCTAAGAGCGCCTTTTGAAATACCCTTCGGTTATCATAGGCTTGAGGTAGAGGTTGGTGATACAACACACCGTTCTCTTATTATTGCAGCCCCCTCTAAAGCCTATCAACCGAAAGGAAGGGATTGGGGTCTATTCATACCACTCTATGCTCTCCATTCGAGAAGAAGCTGGGGCGCGGGAACTTTTACCGATCTCCTTGACCTCGTTAAGTGGGCGTCTAGAGTAGGCGCCTCATTCGTTGGAACCACTCCGCTGCTTCCTTTCAATCCGTCTCTCCCCTTCGACCCAAGCCCATATTCGCCCTCCACCAGACTTTTCTGGAGCGACTTCTATGTAGATCTGAACACCTCCTTCAATCCAAGGTGGCTTGATGAGGAGTCAAGGATGAAGTTGAAAAAAGTAGTCTCAGCCAAGAGAGTTGAATATGAGGATATCATTCAACTCAAAAACCAGATCGCAGCAAAACTCGCTCAAAAGGCTCTAAAGCACAAAAACAGCAGAATAGTAAGATACATCAGAGAGCACCCAGAGATTGTAGAGTATGCGAGATTTAAAGCATCAAAGGAAGCAGATCAACGAGAAGAGGTTGAAAAGAGAGTTAGCCAGCACCTTTACCTACAAACGCTAGCCCACCTGCAGTTTGAACAAGTCTCACGCTATGCTAAGAAGACGGGGGTTGGTTTATATCTAGATCTGCCTCTTGGTTGTAGCCCAGAGGGTTATGATGCTTGGCGTTTTAGAGACGTGTTCGTCAAAGATATCTCAGTCGGCGCCCCACCAGACTTCTTCTTCCCTAAAGGGCAGAACTGGGGCATAAACCCTCTTCACCCGGAAAAGATTAGAGAAGCTGGCTACAGCTATTTCATAGAATGCGTTAGGCACCATATGCGCCACGCGGGCTACCTTAGGCTAGATCACATAATGGCTCTACATAGGCTCTATTGGATACCAAAAGGGGCTAGGAGTGATGAAGGCGTATATGTCAAATATAGGGCTGAGGAGTTCTACGCCATAATATGCTTAGAGTCACACAGGCATAGATGTGTAGTTGTAGGCGAAAACCTCGGCACAGTCCCAAGCTATGTGAACAAGGCTCTCAGAAAGCACGGGCTACTAGGATGCTACATACTACAACTAAGACACCCCCAAACACTACAGCAGATCACACCTAATACTCTAGCCGCCTTAAACACACACGATATGCCATCATTCAAGGCGTATCTGAAGGGGCTCGACATAAACCTTAGACTTAAACTAAGGTTGATAGATGAATCGCAAGCAGCAAAAGAGCGTAACCAGCGTCGGCAACAGATAAAAGGGCTAAAGCAATACCTAAAAGATCAAGACTTACTTAAAAAAGAGCATACTCTAAAGGATGTGTTGGCGGCAAGCCTAAAACTTTTAGCCCTTAGCAAAGCTAAGATGGTCTTAATTAACTTAGAGGATTTGTGGCTCGAAGAAGCGATACACAACATTCCGGGCACAGGCGTCGAGGCTGGGAACTGGAGGCATAGATCAAAACTTAGCTTAGAGAAGTTTATGGATGACAGAAGGGTTAGGAGGCTCCTTAAGATGGTGGCTGAAGCCAGAAGTCGTGCTTAATGACACTTTGACCGCATTCTGCAGGAGGCTTTTACTGAAATAAAACAGACATCAATCTATGTGGATGCCTCAAATCACTAAAGTAGTTTTATAGTTGTGTTGCGGAAAAAGGATGTCAAAAATAAAAAGAGGGGTTAGAGTATGTCCTCCATCTTCTCTTCGTGTGTAACTTCTTCCTGCATTATGTGCCTTATGGTGTGGAAGGTTATTGGATCTCTCCACTCCTTCATCAGCTTCTTAAGCAGATTGTTATAGACCTCTATCGCCCCCCTCTCAGCTTCGATCACAGCCTTAATGATGCCGTCAAGGTCCTTTGGGTCCTTAGGTAGCTTAACTTCAGGGTAGTTAGCCATTTTAGTGAGTTGAGCAAAGTCTCTGATCGGTTCTGAGCCGAGCTCAATGATTCTCTCAGCGAGCTCACTTGCGTGCTCAAGCTCGTCTTTAGCGAGATCTTTAAGTGCATCTATGATCATGGGTGAGGTTCTGCCTTCAGCTATTTCTGAAGCTAGGGTATAGTAGTAGAAGGCTATCCACTCATCTGCATAAGCCTTCTGCAATTCAAGGATAAGCTGGTCT
>CAYQXI010000073.1:0-7758 GCA_964421575.1 uncultured Nitrosopumilales archaeon | reverse complement strand
TAACTGATCCACATCTCCCATCACTCAAGAGCGACTTTCTGAATAGCTTCACATATATTAAAAGATATTTTGAGGAAAATCAAGAGCAAACCGGCTCATAAAAACGCCTGTATTCTTAGAAAGCTCTGACCGCTGGTTAATAAATGTTGGAAATTCTTACACCATTGCCTTCTTTTACTCTAGGATCTGTAGGTTGTTGATCTTTTGAGGAGTTGTCTGCTGCTCTTTGATAACAATTTTAACTATTTCGCTGAGGGGGATAAGCTTCTTCTTATTGGGGTCGAAGGCGTCTAGCATGATTTTGAAACTCCTTGTGGTTTCGGTTAATTCATAGTACCTATTTAAGAGGTGCAACGCCCTCAAGTTACGCAAAACAGTAAGATCCTCTAAAACGATCTTTAAGACACCCTCAAATTCGATTGAGATATACTTTTCAACACAGCTGTTTAGCTCAGATATGAGCCTCTTTTCACTAAGTCGCTGATTACCAGCCAACACCTCTATAGCAACCGCAAAACTAGTGTTTTTTAAATAGAGGTCTGGTTTAAAGCCCCATGACTGAGGAGCCTCAGCTAAAACAAGACCTAACTTCTTATCGTTAAGTAAGCAGGTTGCTACTTGTTGCCTTAACTTGTAGTGTTGTTCGTCTTCATCTTCAAAGCGTTCCACAATCTTCTTTTCTTTAAACTCTTTATCAGCAACCTTTTGTGCCTTTGCGGCTAAGCTGAGTTTTAAGCGCGGAATAAAGGGTATTTTGATGTTGGACAGCCGTGTCCCAGCTATTGTTATGAGTATCGTTGATAGGATCACTGAGATGCATATGTCGTTGAAGCTCTGGAGGTTAGATAAGCCCTGAGCCGCTACGAGCTGCGCAACTGCTGCGGCAGCAAGTCCTCTAGGTAGCATAAACGTCATTATCTTTCGATCTAAACTTAGAATCGGGTCCCCCAGGCTCGTTATATAGACAGCCGCAACCCTTGCCAAAAGGAGCAGTAGCGAAACACCAACTCCCAAGATGAAAATACTTGGGTTTATGAGGGAAAGTATGATGCCTAGGTAGACAAAAACTATGCTCTTCAGTAAGAAGGTGATCTGTTCGTGGAAACCTATGCTAACCCGATCTAGTTGGCTGGCCAAGTTTAGTTTAAGCTTTTTTGAGATGAGTGCACCATTTCCTAAGATTAAGCCGAAGGTTAGTGCTGCTATAGCCCCGCTTCCTTGCATCAGTTCAGAGATGCTGTATAAGCCAAGCATTACCCCAAGCGTTAGGATACCGTTGTAGTCATCCTCAGTGAAGGTGTTGAGCATCTTCAACCAGATTAAACCTCCAGCTACACCTATTATCCCTCCTAAGGCGAAGTTATCAAAGAGGTTTTTCGCTAAGTTCAATCCCTCACTTTGGCTACCTGACCAGATTTTAAGTAAGCCGAGGGCACAGACAATAACTAGCACGTCTGTGACGACGCTCTCGAGGCTTAGTATCGTTATAACTCGTCTATTTACGCCTAACCGATTGACTATCGGGATTACTATTATGGAGCTGGTCCCACCTAACACGCAACCAACTATAAGACCGAAAAGAGGATCCCAGTTAAAGACAAGCGTTGTATATGCGGCCACCGTTAGAAACGAGAAGACAAATCCTAATACACCAAGCACTATCGCCCTGCCGCTCTCTTTTAGAGCGTTAACTAGATCCATCTTCAACCCGGAGTCAAATAGGATTAGGGTAATCGCCAGAGAGCTTACAAATGGTGCTATAGGCGCAAGGTCCTCAACTTTAACTATTTGGAGCACAGGTCCCACTAAAACCCCCAGAAGCATGAGGAAGAGTATTTCAGGCAGCCCTGTTCTTCGTGAAGCATAGCCACTTAAATAGGCGAAGAAGATTATGATCGCCACTAAACCGAAGACCAGTGGGAGCATCTGCTTGCTTTAGATAGTGAATGATGTTATGAAGGGCCTTGTCAAAGAGTTTTGCTCCGCAGCTGAGCTTAGATGAGGTGGTTTAGGGCTAGTAGCTTATTTCTGAGCTTGGTCTAAATGGGGTTAACCAGCGTTCCCTGCCGCAGACCTTGCATCTATACTTCGCTTTCGCCTTTCTAGTGGGCATCTCAGGTTCCTTAACTACTTCATGCTCAGTTCTCATTAGACAGCGATCACAATAACGTCGTTCAACCCTCATAGCTCTACCACTTACCCTACTTAGAGAGAATATATGTTTTCAAGCAGATGCAAACCATTTGATAACTGTGGCAATTTGTTTAGGCTACCGCTTTGAAATTAAAAATCCTAAAATAGAGCAAACTAGGTGATGGTGTTGGAGAACATGCAAAACTATTTGGAGATAAAGCAGAGCTTAGAAGCCCAAATAAGGGCACTAGAAGCCGAGCGCGCAGCCCTACTTGAAGAAATACCCAAGCTCAAAGAGCGCGTAGAGGTCCTAAGACTACAAGCAAGACTCAAAGCTTTACAAGGCGAAGTTGATGCCCTACGCTCCGAAAAGGCGAATTTAGAGCAAGAGATCTTAACATATGAGCAGGGTGCAGCAGTAGCTACTCCAGTGACAATACAGGTTGCTACTTGATGACCGCCACCTGCCCCAACTGCCAGAATGAAGTGCAGCAGCCTACCAAGATCTGGAGCATAGCAAGTGACCTCGATCAGCGAGGGGGTTTCTCTGAGAAGAGAATAGCACTTTACGTATGCGAGAGGTGTCAGACAAAGTTTCCTATCGTAGCCGGCTCCAAGAGGTTCAGAATCGTGCACGAAGCGGAGTTAGCGTTTCTTAGGAAGAAGGCTGCTGAAGGCGAAGAGTTGGCTGTCAAGGTTAGGGAAATGAGTGAGAAGATTCGGCTGCTCAGCACTGAGTTGGAAAGTGTGAAGAAGGCGCTTGAGTTAGAACGGCTGCGTAATAGGAGAGACGGTCTTCATAACGAGGTTGAGTATCTTAGAGAGATAAAGAGAGGTTTCCAAGAGGAGCTCGCTAAGCTAGAAGGCGAAGGGTGGAAGAAGTAACAGTACCCTTTTGCCCCTATTTTTTATTCGATGTATATCGCGGGTTTGTAGGGTTTAGCCAATTCAGCCCTATTCTTTGGGTCGTGTCTAGAGGGGTCATCTTCGCTAAATATGGAGACCTCAGCACCAACCTCTTTTGTAAGGTAATTTGAAAACTCTTTTAGGACTAGGTTTTCGTCTAGTAAACCTACTGTAAACCTCCTCTTAGCGACATCTAGAGGTGTAGAGGTGAGATCTTCTACAACCTTTTTAGCGAAGTCAGCAACCTTCTTTGGGTCAAGATTGGGTTCGTTCTGCACCACATCCCTAATCAACCTTCTCAAGTCAAGCCCAGCCCCTAACTTCTGCTCGAGAGCCTTGAGATAGGCTCTCCTTTTCCAAGTTGCTGCGGTATAGTAGAGCACCCTCTTCGGCTTGATTCCTGTGGCTCGGAGAATGTTTTGAGTGTCCTCTACCAGTGTGTCAATCAACTCAACGCTAGCGAGTGCAGCTAGATCTACCTTAGATTCATCACAGTTAGGCCACTGAGCAAAACAAACGAACCCCTCACCACCCATCCTATGCCAGAGTTCTTCGCAGATATGTGGTGCGAAGGGTGCTAGCATCCTAACCTTTATATCTAGTGCTTGACGTAGGACCACGGCTTTCGCAGCCAGTTCCCCCTCACTCAACCCAGCTCTCATCTTCTGGTATTTAGCTACATCTTGATCCATGACATACACTATGTTGTGGATGGCTTCTCTTACTCTGAGCTTCTCCATCGCCTCGGTACTCTTTCTCACAACCTCTTGCAGCCTCGACATCAGCCATCTATCTGCTATACTGTAGTTTGGTTCGCCTTTACAACGTAGTGTCAAGATCTCTTCAGCGAAAGCGTAGAGCTTTTCAAGCCTCTCTTGGAAGTGGCGGATAAGCCCTAGGCTGATGTCTGCGTCTTGAAGCAACTCGGCTGTAGCGAGCAGCGCTAATCTCAGAGCGTCAGCACAGTATTTAGAAACCGCTTCTTTTAGTGGGATGATGTTGCCATATGATTTGGACATCTTCTTCCCTTCCATGAGTACAGAGCCGTTCACCACGATAGATCTAGGCCATAGGTCTCTGGGGAAGATGGCTGCGTGGTTGAATATGAAGAATGTGAGGTGGTTCGGCACCAGATCTCTGCCGGAGTGTCTAGCGTCTAGCGGATAGAAGTAGGTGAACTCTCTTCTAAGCTCCTCCAGTAGAGAGGGGTCTACACCACAGATTTTAGCCACCTCTTCAGCTTTGCCCTTGCCTAGGAAGACGTAGTCGAAGAATTCTTCTTTTAGGCTGCTTGGGTCGATTTTTCTGATGAGGTGTGCTATTGTATAATATGCCATGTAGATTACTGAGTCTGAGAGGCTCTCGATTATCCACTCTTTGTCCCAAGGTAGTGGTGTGCCTAAGCCGGACTTTCTTGCGCACGCCTTCTCTCTTAGCCAATCTATCGTGTATTCAAACTCAGCCCTTATCTCCTCTGGGTAGAAGGTCATGTTTGCTGCTGCTTCCTTTGCGAGCCGCTTCCACTCCACGTTAGAGTAGTCTATGAACCACTGGTTTTCAAAGATCTTTACTACACACTCTGCACCGCACCTACATTTGACCGGTCTGTTCAAGAGCTCATACATTCTGTCCGCTATGCCTTTGCTCAGCATATCCTCCTTCACCCTAACCCTTGCTTCTGAAACCAGCAGCCCGCTATAGGGTCCGGTGTTGCTCATCATCCTACCTGTGTGGAATTCGTGTGTGTAGAGTGAGGTTGTCGCATCCTCCAGCTTAGGGTCATTCTGATCTTTGACGTCAAATCTACGCAGCGCCTCTAAGGCTGGTATGCCGCTGAAGCCCTCGCTCTCTATAAGCTTTATAGCCTCTATAGGAGGTACTATATCCTCTAAACCGTATCTTCTTAGGGTTTCTTTATCTGCCTTAAGGTCCTCAAGGGCTTGGTAGTCATAAGGTGCGTGTGCTGGCACCGACATGACCACACCAGTCCCAGCCTTTGGGTCAACGAAGGAGGCTGGGAGTATAGGTACTGAGGCTCCTGTCATAGGGTTGACCACGAAGCTGCCTATTAGACTTCGTGCGTCAAGGGTCTTCTTAACCTCGACCCTTCTATTCAAGTATCTCAGCTTCTCAGCTGCCTCCCTACTAACTACCCAAACCTCTCCATCCACTTCTGCTTCAACATATATTGCAGAGGGGTTGAGCCAGAGGTTCGTAACCCCGAAGACCGTTTCAGGCCTTAAGGTTGCTGTTGGATAGACACTATCATCGCTTCGGAACTTTATGAGCGTAAATTCCCCTATCTCTGGTTCCACATCATCTAAGGTGTCGTGCTGACCGACTGGATTTCCATCGACTGGGCACCAGCCTACAGGGTGGCTTCCTTGCTTTATGAAGCCGAGGTCTCTTAGCTTCTTGAACTGCCACTCGATGAATCTGCTGTAATGCGGGTCTATGGTGGTGAACTCTCGCCTCCAGTCGATAGAGAAGCCCATGTCGATCATGCCGCTCTTGATCTCTTGGTGGAAGTACTTGGCGATGGCGAGAGGCTCTTTGAACTCCCTAATCTTCTCCTCTGGAACCTTGTAGATCGACTTGAAGGTGTCGATTAAACCCTCGTCTCCAGACGCTATTCTCTTCGACATAGCCAGTATAGGCGTGCCTGTGTAGTGGAAGGCCATAGGTAGAAGCGTGTTGTAGCCCCGCATCCTTCTGTATCTAGCGTGCACATCCGCAAGTGTGTAGGTTCTACCGTGCCCTATGTGCTGAGGTGAGTTAGGGTAGGGGTAGGCTACGGTTATGTAGAACTTTGGTCTACTAGGGTCTGGGTTCGCCTCAAATATGCGCTGCTCGAACCAACGCCTCCTCCACTTTTCTTCTAGAGCGCGCCAGTCGAGCATCATTCTCCACCTAGCATCTCTCTAACGATCTCCTCTACCTTAGCTGAGAGTTCTTTTACTTTATCCGCTGCGCCCCCTCCTTGACCGAATTTAGCGTCTCCTCCGCCTGAGCCGCCTATCTGTTTTGATAAAGCCTTTGCGAGTAGACCTGCGTTTACACCGCTCTTAACGGCTTCGGAGCCAGAGAAGACAAGCACCTTCGCCCTCTCATTAACCACGGCTAAGCCGATGTAGATCAGATTTGGGTATAGGCTTATGGCTGCTTCGCCGAATAGGATGTGGTATTCATCGTCTAACCCCGGTTCATCGTTGAGCTTCAGCATAAGGTTCTTGATGGGTTTAGCCTCTTGCGCTATCTGCTTTAACTCTAAGTTGACTAGCTTCTTCGCTATGCTACGCTTAACTCTTCTAGCCTCATCCAATCCGCGCTTTAACTCATCTACTACTTGAACCACTTTATCCTCCTGTGCACCCAAGATTTTGGCAACCGCTTTAACATACCCCTCCATTTTCTGAGCATACTCTACTGCTGGTGCCCCTGCGGCGAACTCTATCCTCTCAACACCGTCTTGAATTCTCTCGCTTCTTAGGATCTTTATGTAGCCGACTTCGCCTGTGCTGTTGCAGTGCGTTCCGCCGCAAGCTTCCACATCCCAATCGATTATGTTGACGATCCTAACTTCTCTTCCGGGCACAACCCCTCCTTGGTATATTCTGAAGCCGTACTTTGCTTCTGCCTCCCCTCTTGGTAGCGTCTCCTTCACTACAGATAAGTTAGCTCTGACTACTCTGTTCGCTAGATCTTCTATCGCTTTCAGCTGTTCATCACTTAGGTGCTCGAAGTGGGTTATGTCGAGGCGCGCTCTATCCACATCCTTATATGCGGAGTGCTGCCACACCCAGCTACCTAGAAGCCTCCTCGCAGCGCCGTTGACTATGTGTGTTGCTGTGTGGTGTCTGGTAAGCCTCGCCCTCCGCTCCTCATCGACCGAGCAATCCACCACATCGCCCTCCTTAAAAGATGGCTTATCAACAAGATGCAACACCACTTGCCCCTGTTTCTCCACATCGATTACTCTGCTTAAGCCTATGGTGCCTAGGTCTGGTTCTTGGCCTCCTGATCTCGGGTAGAAGGCTGTTCGGTCTAGGATCACATAGCGCCCCTCTAAGATCTTCAGCACCCTCGCTTGGAAGCTAAGCATCCTCTCATCTACATAGTAGAGGAGGTGTGTTGGAGGGATGCCGTTAAGATCGAACCTAGGTTTCTCAGGCTGAGCGACTCTCACACCAAGGTGTTTCTCTGTAACCTTCTTGTAGAATTCTTCGGGGACAGCTGAGATTATCTTGTGCTTTACCAGCTCTTCAGGTTGGATCCCCTCGGATTCGTAGAGTGTGATTACCCTCTCTTCTGTTAGGGGCTTTGATTCGCGTTTGAGTTTCTCTATGATCTTCGCTATCCTTTCTTTGGTCTTCAGATACTTTTGTTCCTCAACAGATAGAATAGTCTTAACCTCGTCTCTATGCTCTGAGAGCTCGGGGTAGATCTGGGCTAAGCCAAGCATATGCATTTCAATAAGCTCGCCCAAAGTTATATCGAATCTGAAGCGCTCAAGTATGGATAAGGCTCTTCTAAGTATGACCCGTAAGTTATAGCCCCCCGCTACATTACTCGGTAACCCTCCATCTGCGATAGCGAATGTTAGTGTTCTCGTATGATCTAGCAGAGTGTAGAGTGCTTGAAGCGGCTCTATCTTACGCCACAGCGCATCGACCTCTTCACCAACTTTAATGGGTGCTTTCCCTTCAGCGTAGTCAAAGC
>CAYQXI010000072.1:0-18431 GCA_964421575.1 uncultured Nitrosopumilales archaeon | reverse complement strand
CCAGCAGCTCTAAAAAAGTCAATGTACCTGTTAAGAACAGGCACAACCTTATCGCCCTCAGGTACCGGTAGAGCGCCTCCTGGGCAGAAGTCGTTCTGTACGTCAACCACTATAAGGGCAGCTTGCTTACCAACTTTAACCATAATCTATTTCCTCCTTTCGTATTAAGAGGTTAATATCTTTAACGAGTCAAAAACTAATCTTCCGCTCATCTTTCTCTGTACCTGTTAGCTCTTTGCTGGCTAAAAACACCTATCCATTTAGATTATGTGGATGCAGAAAGCAAGCTGTTGACTTTGCCCAAGATTTCCGATACTTCTTGTGGGGTTAATGTGCTTTTTAGGTGGAGTGTAGTTATCAGAATACCGCTTATGTGGTTTGCTAAACTTTGCCCTAGGATTTCTAAGAAGACTCCACCATATTTATCTGGTATTATTGTTGTTGAGGTTAGGGTTTTCTCCTGTTTTAGGGTTAGGTAGAGCCCGCCTAAGCGGTCTTCGCTCCCTTCTGAGAGTGATAGTATGCATCCGTTAGAGTATTTTAAGAGCCTTAGCTTGAAAGATCTGGAGCTGACTCTAAACTCTTCTTCTATCAGCATATATCCTCTTTGTCAAGGGGTTCGGTATATAGGTTTAGGTTTCTATGTGGTATCCGTTCGTCTCTTAACTTTTCATTCAGTCTTATGAGGCTTAGTTGTATTTTCTGAAATGTGTGGAGTGGGGTCCAGATCTCCATATTATCACCTTCGTCACATCGTATTACACAGCCGAAGCCTTCGATTACTTCACCACCTAAACCTACGAACATGCCTCCAAGCACTCTCCTTGGTAGAATAAGTTTTCTTTCGGATGAAAGAATCGTCAAATCAGGTGTGTCACAGATCTCTAACTTACCTGTCGTAGATCTGTTTTCTGGATTTATAGCGTATTCTCTATCTAGGAAGGTGATTTTACATTCGCTTATTTTGCGCCGTGTAACTTTCCCGTGCCTAAGGTAGCGGTGGAACTGGCTCATTCTTCTCTCCGCCCTCTCGCCCGAGCTCTTCTCAATACCAGCACCCTCTAATGTAAGAACCTTCTCCACACCAAACCTCTCAATCAATCTTTCTTTGAGTCTGCTTCGCGGCTCTGTTGATATGTAGAGTACGAGGTCTGGTGAGAGAGATTCGCTAAGCTTAATCTTATATTCAACACCTTCACCATCTACATAGCCGTCGGTGTTTATCAGCAGAAGGTCTGGTTGCTGATCGCTTATCCGCTCTACGGCCCTTCTAACGGACATTACGACGACCCTTTCAATACCCATAGGCGAGGTAGATCCAACAAACTCGAATACACCCCCCTTTACATCTCGAAGGTCGATAACTTGCCTACCTATCACAGCCCCGCCTACGCATCCTGGTGGAGCTAGATCGCTCTGGCCGATATCTGCGTCAACCACACCTACTTTAATACCCTTAGCGACCGCGAGGTTCAATAAGTATGTTGTGAGGGTTGATTTGCCTGAATCTGAGGCACCAACCACCATCAACCTTCTAACCTTAATGGGTGTTGACGTGACCAGGTCTTTGGCCCTCACCCATATCTTTGTACCACCCTTGATCTGCTTCTGAAGGATGCAGCCGTTCTGTCCGAAGGCTGCTGTGATATAGGCTGGTTTGGTTATGGGTTCGATCGGGAGAATCTTATTCCTTCGCACAACTATGGGCTCCTCATAGGAGAGGGGTATACCTAAAACTTCGGCTTCACCATCTTGAAGCCTTATAGTTGCTGGGCCTTTTATGAGTACAGTGTCTTTAACAGCTATCTTCATCGATCTGCCTTGCAAAACCGATCCTTCTAAGTGGCTTTATGATCGCTGGATTTGGTGTTCGGCTTCTTCCTGAGCTTTACATTCAGCACTCCGTTGATGTAGCTTGACTGAACGATCTCGCAATCTTTGGGTAGTTTGACCTCTTTTGTGAAGTCTTGGCCTCCGTAGATCTTCACTGTTCTGCCTACCACTTCAGCTTTGACCATCTCTTCTGGTCCGGGGACTTCTGCGACTATTATTATGTTCTCTTTTTCATCTATGATGTCGTAAAACCACTTCTTGTGCTTAGCAATGGCTGGGGTCATCTCTTTCTTGGCTGCTGTGTAGAGCTCCTTTATCCAGTAAATGACGAGCGATATAGCTAACCCTGCGAGTATGAAGCCGATAAGCCCCCTTTGCAACCTTATGGTAGCGAGGAGAACTAGGGCGATAGCAATTAGGGCTAAGGTTATGGTGGATAGTTTAAGAGCTTCATCCCTATACTCCTCTCTCCTTTTCACGCCCATCCGCAGCTAACCTCCTCCGCTTTTCTCAACGATTATCCTCCACGTCTCTAGGAATGCTTCTAGGCTTCTACCAGCCTCCTCATATCTACCATTGGACCAAGCTTCTAAATAAGATTGTAGGAGCTTATTAGCTTGTTGGATGAGATCTTGAAGAGTAAGCTCAGATGGTGGTGCTGCGGTTATTGTAACATTAGCTACCCTAGCTAAGAAGTCTCGGTATGCTTCATACACGTTGCTTCCTAACCCAACGTAATATTCTCCTGTGAATGCTGCACCTATAGCTGCGACCACACCCAGCTCGGTAACAACACCACCAGCTCCCGCTGTGTAGACTGGTATCATGTAAACATCGTGGTCGCCGATTCGGTAGAGGATGGTGTCTCCTATCCTTGATTTATTCCCCCATAGTGTTCTTAGCTGCGCAAATTCTGGATTCTTGTTAAGAGCTTCCAACACAGCCGTAGGCCCAAGAAGCTTTGTTGGTGAGTCAATAGGCACCGCGTAGAAGATCATCTCGCCCAAATGAGGGGGGTCGTTCCTAACAACCATGTAGCCAGCTAAGTTTCTTCCACCAGCACCCCTCAGCTCCAGCGAAAGAAGCCCAACGAATTCGGGTCTTTCAAAGGTAGGTGGCTTAGCTATTACGTAATATGTATCTAAGCCTTGTGGGACCTCGAAGAACTCCCTCGCAACTATGAATGTTTCAGCATCTTTAACGTGGTAGAGGTTGTACATACTGACCCTCCACTCAAAGAGCTCCTCGGGGTAGCGTAGCTGCTGCCTAATCGACTCTGGGATGGTTGGTGTGATGTAGTCTTGGTATGTTGCTTTGAACAATCTGCTTAGGAAGTCCTCGCCCGTAACGTAGATTTGTAGGGTGCCGTTGTAGATATCTACGAACGCGTAGCCTACCAACCTCGCATAAGGATTGCGGACACTCCAAGGTATGTGGGCTGTATCTAGAGCCACGATCAAGGGAACCATATAGTACGTGTTTACACCATCGGTGACAGGGAAGATATCTATCGTCTTATCTCCGAAATAGTATTGAAAGTAGGGTAGGAGCATCTCAACCCTGGAGATGACGTCCCTGTATCTAAGGACTTGGATAGGTGTATCTCTGTAAGCCCAGAAGAAGTTGACATCAAAGATCCAGCTAAGAGGAGGCTCGACTACCACACCACCCCTCCCACTATATGTCCCTCCACCGACCTCCTGTTGAGGTGAAGATGTGTGAAGCGGTTTAGCAGCCCACGTTTCCGCGAAGAGTCCTGATTCACCATAGTAGATCGTTCGCTGCTTGAAGAAGATGGAGGGATCTACGCTTTTACCGCTGTGCCCATCAAGCATCAAGAAGCCGTTAGGGACGTTTGTGTAGTAGAGGTGCTCAGAGAACCACCTGTCTTCTGGTCTCACCGTCTTAGGGAGAATAGGCTTCATGGAGGCGCTCCAGTAAAGCGTGCCGTTAAATCTCAGAATATCCGCGTCAACGAAGTCAACAAATGGGATCAGACCTATGTCCGGTTTAAGTTTAGCAAAGGCTGCCTGAGGGTCCCAAAGTCTCACCCTACTTAGGAGATCCCTATTGCTCTCAACTAGGTTCGGAATCTCTGATGCCGCTATGTTTGGCACGCTAAAGTTGTATCGATATTCCTTTATTTCATCGAGCTGTGCGAGGTAGCGGTTGACCGAAATCTGCTGCGTCACATAGGGTCCTAGCCATTCTACTTTTCTGGCGTCTGCTATGCTGTTATTTATCGCCATTAGTGAGCCGACTGCTAGCAGTAGTATGAGAATGGGGGTGATTCTTAGGGTTAGTGTTCTAGTGGTGTATATGGTTCTCCCTCTTCTGTCCAACAGCATCAAGATGGTGAAGAGTACGGTGCCTGCAGCAAGCCCGCCGATATAGTAGCGTGTATTATAATCTATGTTTGAGGGGAAGAACGCGTTGACAAGCGCCCAGAATAACGCTAAGGCTACAAGCCCCTCTATCACCGCTATCCTCCACCCTAAGCGGATGGTACCTGTTGCGATTTCCTCGCTCGATGGTGTAGCGATCTTGATGATCTGGGTTAGACCGACTAGGAGAATGAGCCTAACACCTACAGCGCCTAAGATAGGTGTCACAAAGAGCGTGAGTAAAGGTATGAGAGGTATCACTGTTTCTGAAGCGTAGCTGAGGTCGTTAAGAGGAGGTGTTATGAAAGGTAGGGTTAGAAGTCTCGATAAATCGGCTAATCTGATGCCTAACACATCTTCAGGTGCGGATATAGCCATTCCAAAGAAGAGGTCTCTAAAGACGACGATGCCTAAAAACACCTTCGTGATCTGCCACATGAGAAACTTCCCGACAGGCATCTTAAAGTTTTTGAAGTCAAAGTACCTTCTCGGCACCGCCTCAAGATAACCTCTTTCCCTTATGATTCTAAGTATTAGCGGTATAAGCCACCAGATGATAGATCTCCTATTCTTGAAGTCTATTCTAAAGAGCGCTATCGCTGCTAGTATGATTCCAGCATATATTTCGAAGTAAATGGGTTTGAGGAAGAGTTCACCGAACTCCATTATATTAAGCCAGAACCAGAGGAGCTGACCTCCGATGCTGGCGAAGATTATTAGGAGCACAAGTAGGAGAGCGATTGCAGTTATCCATCTTCCTGCACGTCTACTCTGTTCAAAATGCATACCAAGAGTAGTAGAAATTTATGATGTTAAAAGTTTTCCTATTGGGAAGCATGCATCCTTGTGGTGAATCGGTTGGATAAGATGAAGGTTGTTGTAACCAGACGTATAGCTGATTCTGCGCTTCAAAAACTTCGGAGCCGCTACGAAGTAGTGCTTTACGACAGCGATTACCCGCCCTCCAGAGAATGGCTCGAATCAAATATGCGAGATGCAGAGGGTGTGCTCTGTATGGTAACAGATAGATTTGACCTCGCGCTCTTAGAAAAGGCCCAGCGTTTAAAGGTCTTGAGTTCTATGAGTGCAGGGTTAGATCATGTGGATCTCGACGCAGCTACAAGGTGCGGCATCTACGTGACCTATACACCAGATGTTCTTACCAATGCTACAGCAGATCTGACGTGGGCGCTGCTGCTGGCAGTTGCTAGGAGAATCTGTGAGGCAGATAGGTTTGTTAGAGGCGGTCTTTGGAAGATGGCTTGGGCACCTAATCTTCTTCTTGGCTCAGATGTTTATGGTAAGACTCTTGGCGTAATAGGCATGGGCAGGATAGGGTATGCCGTTGCGAAGAGAGCGACAGGCTTTGGTATGCAGACACTCTACTATCAAAGACATAGAATTCCTGAGGAGAAGGAAAAGGCTGTGAATGCTATGTACGTCACCCTTGAAGAACTTCTTTCAAGATCCGACTATGTAACTATTCACCTCCCTCTGACAGAACAGACGAAGGGTCTCATCAACGAAGAGAGGCTACGCTTAATGAAACCAACCGCCTATTTGATCAACACCTCAAGAGGCGCAATCGTGGATGAAAAAGCCCTACTCAAGGCGCTTAAAGAAGGGTGGATAAAAGGAGCAGCGCTAGACGTTTATGAGAGAGAACCTTTACCAGAAGACAGCCCACTGCTCAAACTAGATAACTTGGTCTTAACACCACATATAGGAAGCGCGACAACAGAAACAAGAAATAGGATGGCTGAGATCGCAGCCGAGAACCTGATAGCGGTCCTCTCCGGCACTATCCCACAATACCTAGCTAATGTAGAGGTAGTCCGAGTGAGGCCTCTTGCTTAGCTAGGCGGCTGCGACTCAGTACTAGGTTGTGCTTTAGACGCTTTATTCCTAGATCTTTTGGTCGATCTTGTATGTGTGGTGCTTCTCTTTCTTCTCACTCTACCATTCGTTTGGGGCGTTGCCGCAACAGCCATCATTGCTACTGGTTGCTCGATGTTTACGGGCGTCTCAACAAGCTTTTCTTGAACATTGGTCAACGTAGACGAAGGTTCAGCACATATGGTATCTTGTTTGGGTTGGCTTTCTTCTAAAGGTGCTTGGACAGCTTTCATTACGTAATTAGATTCGGCCGGCTTTTCTGCAATAGAAGCATCCTCTCTAACGTCTGTTTTAATAACACCGATTGTGCCGCCGTTCCTTAACACACTTCTCCATAATTTCTTATAGGAATTGGTGAGCACGATCGACGCTATCGCGGCTAATACGATGAGCGTGGTTACCACCATTATATCAGCCAATCTGTTCACCTTTTGGTAATTGGGTTGGTTAGCCAAAGATACCGCATGTGAAGAATTCTCGACCCTTTAGACAAATTTAAGGCAGTCGGTGTTCACATAATTTAAGTAGGTTGTCGATGGTTTTGGACTTGAGGCTATAGAGCGGATTATTGAGTAACTAGCCTACGCCATGCCGGACTTTACGTCTAAATGGGATAAAAAAGATAGAGTTACTTTCAGTAAAAAGATAGTTAAGCGCTTTCGCAATCCGACTCTAAGTAAGAAGAAGCTGGAGGAGGCAGTCAAATCTATTCAAACTCAGATAATCTCCTTAGATAACCTACTGCTGCGTCTAAAAGAGCGAGATAAACACATATTCAGCGAAGTGATAAGATGCGTAAAATTAAGAAATAAACGGAAGGCAAGCATCTACGCAAACGAGCTCACACAAATAAGAAATCTTATAAAGCAAGTAATCTTCGCTAAACTCGCTTTAGAGAGAATCTGCATAAGAATCAATACAATCACAGACGCAGGGGACATCGCAGCAACTCTAGCCCCCGCAGTCTCAGCAGTTAGAAGTGTTCAAGATATAATCAAGGAGGTTGTACCACAAGCAGAAGAAGGCTTCACAGAAATCTCAACCCTACTCAACAGCATACTTGTAGACGCCTCTGCAAACGGGAGTTTTCAATTAGACATCAAAGCAGCCAACGCAGACGCCGAGCAGATTATAGAAGAAGCAACTAGAGTTGCTGAGGAGGAGATCAAAGCAAAGTTCCCAGAGGTACCACAAGAGTTCTTTATACGTGAGGACAGCAAAATACCCATCTAGAAAATTAAAAATATCCCCTACTTGATACTCCCCGGATATGTCTACTCCCATCTACGATGTTATAGTTATTGGAGGCGGCCCTGGAGGTTACGTTGCAGCCATAAGAGCAGCCCAGCTAGGTGGAAAGGTTGCGCTAGTGGAAGCTGCTCATCTCGGAGGCACCTGCACCAACTGGGGCTGTATACCTACAAAGTCTCTGCTTAGAAGTGTCGAATGCTTGGTCGAAGCAAGGAAGGCTAAAGACTTTGGGGTCATCTTGGGCTCAATCAATTTCAGCCTAGAGGCTATGGTTAAGCGTAAGGATCTAATAGTTGCGCGTCTACGAGAGGGTATCAAATACCTATTGAACTCCTATGGCGTTACTCTATTCCAAGGCAGAGGGAGGCTCATAAGCCCGACCAAGGTTTCTGTCAACCTACCCGATGGCTCCAAAGTAGAAGTAGAGGGTAAGGCTATCATAATAGCAACCGGATCAAAGAATCGTTTACTCCCAATACCCGGCTTAAACGAGGTTGATGTTATGACAAACGAACATGAGGGTCTATCACCTAAGAAGGTGCCTGAATCACTCCTTATAATAGGAGGAGGACCAGAAGGTGTTGAGTTCGCAACTATCTATTCAAACCTTGGCTCTAAAGTAACATTGGTCGAAATGATGCCCACCATACTACCTTTTGAGGATGAGGAAATGGGCACTAGGCTCAGTAAAATCCTCACATCAAGCGGAGTTACCGTTTACACCAAGAGCGTTGTTAAAGAAGTTAGGCGCAAAGATGGGTACATAGATGTGTGCATCAGCACAGATGGTTCTGAATCAAGGGTCTTGGTCGAGAAGATACTCGTAGCAGCTGGGCACGTGCCTAACGTGGAAGATCTAGGTCTGGAAGATATTGGAGTAACCTACACTGAGAAGGGAATTTCAGTCAACGAGAGAATGGAGACAAGTGTAAAAGGGGTTTACGCTGTGGGAGATGTTGTAACCGTGAGTTTAGCGCACGTTGCATTTGAGCAAGGCATCGTTGCCGCAGAAAACGCTATGGGTCTAAACTCGGTCTACGACTCGAGGGTTGTACCGAGATGTATCTATACTATGCCGGAAGTCGCTGCTGTTGGTTTGACCACACAGCAAGCTCGTGAACAGAAGATTGAATTTATAACAGGTAGGTTTCCATTTACCGCAAGCGGTAGAGCACTAACCTTAGGTGACACAGAAGGTATGGTAAAGGTATTAGCAGAAAAGGACAGCAAAAGGATAATCGGGGTGCATATAATCGGCCCAAGGGCTTCCGACCTTATACCTGAAGCAGCATTAGCTATGAAGATGGGAGCAACAATATATGATCTTGCAAAAACCATGCACCCACACCCAACTCTATCCGAGGCCTTAAAGGAAGCGGCGTTAGACGCGATAGGTGAAGCTATACATCTAGGCAAGAAGATCAGAAGGGTGGGCTAAAACCCTTCCTCTCTTTACTTCTCCTCTACCCTAGGTGCGAGGTAGAATCCGATCTTTCCGCCTTGATCGCCTAGTTTGAACTCTAGTCTGAGGGGCATCTTAGTTGAGTATTCTAGAATGACTGGTTGCTGCTGTGAGCCTGCTGCCTTCGTTATGTTAAGAAGGTATTCGATGCTATAGGTGGCTTTGGCTGGTTCGCTTTGGTTTAGGGTCAATTCTAGGATCTCTGGGCTTTTTCGATCTAGTGTTGCTGAGGCTGTGCCTTGCTCACTTCTACCTGTAAAAGTTACCCGCTCCTTACTCGTCTCTATAGTTACGTGATCTGAGATCGTTGAAATATCGCTCAAGATATCCTGAAGTGTCTCGCCAGTTAACATAACCTTGGCGTTAAAAGTAATCTTAGGTAGGGGGGTTGGTTGAGTCGGCGACTCAAGAAGGTTTATGCTGAACTCTCTGGTGTATGAGTTAGAGAACTTGATCGTCAACTTACCCTCTTCTCTAGAGGAGACCTCAACGCTATCCTTAGGATCTGCTCTGCTGAGAAGCTTGGCGAAGTCAGCCACCCTAACCGTGAACCTGAACTGCTTATCGCACTCATACTTCTCGAAGGCTGAATTCGGCCAGAAGAGGTCGATCAAAGCTACGTGGCTCGGATCCATCGCTCTGAACGATATCCCCTCAGCCGAGGCCTCAAAGGAAGCCTCCTCAACGAGAGTGGAGATAGCCTTAGCTACAACACGCCACTCAGCAGCAGAGGCGGACTTAGCCACAAAGACCATCTAACACACCTTCCACATACTACCGATAGGGTGCTAAAAAGACTTTCCTTTAAACAACTCTCATCGACTCTGCAGCATCCAAGCACGCATTATATACTTCGCCTCTGTCTCGCTCTTCCCTTGATGCGTACCAAACACTCCTACGACCTAAGCAACGCTAACTCAGAGGATGCCGTATACCACCCTTAAACACATCAACTTTTACGCTTTCTCTCTAGAGAGCAGAACACCAGCCCTACCGATGTTAGTGTCCGGCAGCTCTACGATCGCTACTACGACCTTCTCTTTCTGCGTATTCAAGATCCTGCAGGTTACTTCAGTTATCTCTTTGACGAGCTGCGCCTTCTGCTCCTCGCTCCTTCCCTGCCTTATGTAGATGGTTATGATTGGCATACGCTCACTTCCTTAACCTTCACTGTCCCAGCCACTCTCTCCCAGTATGCCATATTTAACTTGCATCCGGGGTCTGGTGCGAGTATATCACCAAAGTAGTTGTATGCCCTTGCTCGGCAACCTCCGCAGACATAAAGGTATTTGCAGCCTTTACATCCCCCGCCTATCAGATCTTTATCTCTCGTTTTACGCAGTAGATCAGATTTCACCCACAGCTCTTCAAAGTCGTCCCGGATAAGATTACCTATCCGCACTTCATCCACCTGCGGGAAGAATACGCAAGGATATATGTCACCATTCGGCTCTATGGAAACGTAGAAACGCCCAGCCCCACACCCCCCAATAAAGTCAGCGAGCTTAGAAAGCTCACCTTGAAGCTTGGGGTTATAGAAGTGTGTTGGTATAACTAAGCCGTCACATTCCAGCTGGGCTGTACCATTGGACTCCTCAAACGCTTTAGCCAGCTCAGCCTCAACCTCCATCGCTACTTTAGCGTATTGGGGCGCAGTAGACAAAATCTCAACCTTCTTCGTCGTCTTCCTCTTCAGCCAAAGTGTCCTTAAGAGCTGTTCACGCTCATCTGGCGTTAAGTCAGCGGATACTATATCTCTACCCCTACCCGTGGGTATAAAGTTGTAGAGCATAAACCAATCTACCCCCAGCTCGTCGCAAAAATCGACTAGTGCTGGAATCTCTTTATAGTTGAAGCGTGTGCCAACGCAAGCGACCTCGGTGAACAAACCTTCCGCGACACAATTTTTTATACCTTGAATTGTCTTCTCAAAAGCTCCGGGCACACCCCTAAACTCGTCATGAGTGGTGGGATTAAGACCATCTAAGCTTATTTGGACGAAGTTAAGACCAGCCTCCTTAAACTCCCTAACACGGTCACGTGAAGCGAAGACGATGGCGTTAGTCGCCATAGCCACATATATTCCTTTATCCGAAGCGTGCTTAATGAGTTTAAGAATATCAGGCCTAACCGTTGGCTCTCCGCCTGAAAACGCTATACTCACCACACCAGCCTTACTAAGCCTATCTATACCCAGAACCGCCTCATCTGTTGTAAGCTCGTCTGGAGTCGGTTTACCAGCGTTTTCGTAACAATGCTTACATCTGAGATTACAGAGCCTCGTTATATTCCAGACTATCTGAAAAGGCGCACCCGGTACAAAGGGTCTACGGACGCCAAAGTAGCTTATCCCACGTATCACATTAACTAAGCCTCTCCTCCAATATGAATCCTTAAACTTGGTCTTTATCTGCTCCTCGCTCGCCCCAAAGGCGCTCGCCCCCCTCTTAACAACTCTCTCAACGACCAATTTCGCTGCTCTACACTTCAGGCAAGCGTCCCTTCTCGTACCTATGTAAAGTTGTAGAGCGACTTCAAGCCTATTCTCGTTACAAGTATTGCAGTAGCCAGAGATGCGGCGTAGCGTCCATCGAGCGAAGGGATTATCAACAACAGTCTTAAAGAGGTTAATAGTATCTGTGGTACTCAAGCCCTCCAATCTATCCTCTCCTTGCTTATATTTTAGCTTATTTGTTTAGATTGTGTACCCAACACCCTTTACTGGTTGAAATGTTTGCGCACATATGTCTGCTACATATTTTGAAAAGAGGTTCGGGTGCTCTGTGTGGATTGGATAGAGTTTAGCACAGCCTATCCTTTGTATAACATCTCTGAGCTGAGTCGGCATGATATGTCCGGAGACGTGAACATGGTACTGCGGCAGACCTAAGTGGTTCAACCAGTTGTTCAGCCGCTCAAAGTCGAGCTCCATCTCCTCATTAAAGGGTTCTGACGCTGAGAGGATGTAGCAGCTACCTGCTTGAGGTTCGACTTCGATGAACTCCTCGAGGTCGTAGTAGGATGATACTAGTATGAGTTCGCGCTGCCTCTTAGCCACTTCCTCTGCACCGACACTAATTACTGAGTTTAAAACTTCTTGCTCCCAGCGCTCATACCTCTTCTTATGTTTTCTGTACACAACCAGATTGCTTAAGCTAGGTAGCTTAATCTTTGGGTCTGTACGAAGGTGCCAAAGAAGTCTGGCCTGTTTTAGAGAAATGGCTAAGGTTCGACCACATTTTTCTGCAACTGTGTAGAAGGAGCGTAACCTATCCACATCTGTTTTAGAGAAGTCTGCGATGACCAGACCTCTGCTCTCCTCTACAACCATATTGAGTTTATTTAAGACTTCTTCTTCGGACGAAACCGAAGCGCCTATCATGTTTGTTGCTTCACAGATTAGTGCATCCGGCTTACATCGAGCGGCTTTTTCGATAAACTCATCAGTCATATGCCAGAGTGGGCCGTGCCTTCTAAGGTCGCCTGTGTACGCTATAGACCCTTCTGAGGTGTGGAGTATGATGCCGTATGCACCGGGTATTGAGTGGTCGACGTGTATAGGTTCTATGGTTATTGAGCCTACTTTGATCTTCTGACCTGTTCTGAAGGTGTTTATCTTCTTTCCTTCGATATTGAATTCTATAGTTGGTTGTTTCACTTCGGAAAGGTAGTTAAGTATCTTAGCCGCCGCTTCGCCGCAGTAGATTGGTATGTCGTTTCTTAAGAAGCCGATGTAGCCAACGTGATCCATGTGGGCGTGTGAAAGCACAACCGCATCCAATGCTTTCTCACACTTCTCTATTTCATAAGCACCTTCTATCTTCGGTAAGAGACCGAGTTTGAGTAGAGCGTTTATGCTTCTTGGGCTCAGATAGGGGGGTGAATAATATCTGCTTCTTGACGCAAAGGGCACACCAAAGTCCAAGACCACTCTGGTGTCACGATCCTCCACTAGGATGCAGTTACCCCCTACCTCGCCTACGCCACCGTAGAAGGTTAGGGAAGTCAACAGCAATATTTAGGTGAGCAGCTCTTTAAATGTGTAGTTAAAGGAGGTAGAGTTATGCTCTTACTCTCAGCAAGCGATCTTAGGCAGCTACTTGTGATGAAGGATGTGATGAAGGTAGTGGAGGAGGCTTTTCTTGAGCTCGCTGATGTGGGTGCAAGAAGCCCCCAGAGGACGATAGTTGAAATGCCTGAGTATAATGGTCATTTGCTCTTTATGCCAGCCTATCTCCAAAGGTCTCAGAGCCTATCTCTAAAAGTGGTTGGCGTCTACCCAGACAACATAAAAAGAGGGTTGGAAACTACTCCATCTATCCTCTGCCTCATAAACCCCGAAACAGGCATACCACTTGCGGTTATGGATGGCAAGCATATAACGGCGATGCGAACAGCGGCGATGACCGCCATAGCAGCTGAGCACCTCGCTAGAAGAAATGTAGAGTCAATAGGTGTAATAGGTGCAGGTGTGCAGGCTGAATACCAGCTCAGAGGCATATTAGAAGTCAGAAGCGCTAAAAGAGTGCACATCTACGATATCTTGGTCGAAAGAAGCCGAAGATTTGCTGAAAAGATTAGAGAAGAACTGGGTCTAGTGGTGCAGGTGGAAGAATCAGCGAATGAGGTTGCATCAAAATCAGACATACTTATCGTAGCGACAACATCCAAGCAGCCTGTCTTTGATGGTCGGGTCTTAGCAAAAGGTGTGCACGTGGCTTCGATAGGTTGGGTTGGACCGGAGGGTAGAGAGCTTGACACAACAACGGTAAAGCGCGCCAAGGTTGTGGTTGATACGAAAGATGGTGTGCTCTCCGAGTCGGGTGATATACTGATACCTATACGCGAGGGGGCTATCACGGTTGATCATATATGGTGTGAGCTCAAAGACCTTGTATCAAATCGGAAGAAGGGTAGGGAAAGTGAAGAAGAGATCACTTTATGGAAGAGTGTTGGTGTAGGTGTGGCTGATGCTGCAGCAGCCAAGCTCGCTTACCAAAAGGCTCAGGAGATGCGGGTAGGATTATGGGTAGAGATTTAGAAAGGTAGATTTATCTTACCCCAGCGACATAGGTGCTATGGGATGCCTAAAGCGTACGTGTTAATAAACACAGAACCCGATGTGGAAGAGGAGTTCTTAGAGGAGCTTAGGAAGATAAAAGGTGTGGTCGAAGCCACATCGGTCTACGGCATATATGACTTCATCGTTAAGGTTGAGGCCAGCTCGCTTGAGGAGGTTAAGGAGATCATAACCTCCAAAATCCGTAAGCTAAAGGACTTACGCTCATCCGTAACATTGATAGCAGCAGAAGGTTAACCATCTATTTTCAAAATTTCACTGTTTATCACAGGAGCAGATCAGCGCGAGACTTTCCTTTTAAACAGCTTCGCTTACCATAATACTTAAAGTAAATATCGGCTACACCCTACACGATAGGTGGAGGATGCGTCTGAGAACGGTGCTGATCTTCTTGATCGGCGTGATTATAGGCGCTATAATAACAGCCCCCCTTTATCTAGCACCAGCAACCACGTCCAAGAGCATTACGGTATTTGCTGGTGCAGCTGCAGCACCGGTGTATGAAGAAGCCACAAAGTTGTTCAAAGACAAATATGGGTTTAGTGTCGAGCTTCGACTCGGCGGCTCAGGTATTGTGCTATCTGCGATGAAGATAGCAAAGACCGGAGACCTTTACATACCGGGCTCGCCTGAGTTTCTGTTTGAAGCCGCTAAATCAGATATCATAGATTTGGGTTCGGTGAAGAAGCTTGCCTATCTTGTTCCAGCTATAATCGTCCAGAAGGGTAATCCATATAACGTTACTTCACTTGAGGATCTTTCTAAGCCTGGGTTGCGAGTAGGCATCGCTGACCCTGACTCAGTTTGTGTTGGGCTTTACGCAAAGGATTTGTTAGAGAAGAATGGTTTGTGGGAGAGTGTAAAAGGCAACATTGTAGTTTACGCGCAGAGCTGCGAAGCAACAGCTGCTCTAATACCTACTGGTGCGGTAGATGCGATCATTGGATGGCACGTGTTTGAAGACTGGTATCCAGATAAAGCTGAAAGAGTGTGGATCGAGCCGACTAAGGTTAATAGGATAGGGTATATCGCTGGTGCAGTATCGGTCTTTGCTGAAGATAAAGCTTTAGCTAAAAAGTTCCTTGATTTCTTAGCTTCTGACGAAGTTGCGGGGATCTGGGCGAAGTATGGATACTTTGCTAGTGAGCAGGAGGCGAGGCAGTATGCTCTGAATGCAGACATCGAAGATATAACGTAGTTATGGGTGTGAGGGGTTGAGCCCGCTGAGGGTTTTAGCTTTTGGTTGCTTGATCTTTCTTTCGCTATTCATAGTGGCGATAATAGTCTCATCTAGCCTCTTTACAAACCCCTTAGCCCTAGCTTCAGCCATACTATCTGACGAGATAATATTCGCAATCTCCCTTACCCTATCCACAGCTACCATTTCAACAGCGGCAGCGTTAGCCTTAGCTATCCCAGCAGCCTACGCCTTAGCGTACGCTAAATTTCCAGGCAAAAGTGTGATCGATACATTCATCGATATTCCAATAGCGCTACCACCAGTAGCATTGGGTACGGCTCTACTGATCTTCTTCACAAACACACCTTTAGGTGTATTCATAAACAACTCGGTTATAAAATTCGTCTTCGAAGTACCTGGGGTGATTTTGGCTCAGTTCGCTGTGGTGAGTGTTTTGGCGGTTAGGCTGCTTAAGCCCGTGTTCGAGGGCATAGATCCAAGATATGTGATGATCGCTAGGACACTGGGGGTAAGCGAACTACGGGCTTTCTTTAGGGTAACCCTACCCCTTGCTAAGAGCGGTCTATTCGCGGCTGCTGTGCTGACTTGGGCTAGAGCACTAGGGGAGTTTGGGGCGACAGTAACTTTGGCTGGTGCGACCAGATTTAAGACTGAGACATTATCGATCGCTATGTTCCTTAGTTTAGCGCGAGCCGATCTTGAGATGGCTATGGCTATCATACTCATTCTCTTAGCGTTAACTGTAGCCACCCTTCTGATTACACGCAGACTCTTCTATAGGGGGTTGGCAGTTTGATCAGCGTCTCAGATCTAACTGTGAAGCGTGGTAACTTCGCTTTGGAAGGCATAAACTTCAGTGTAGAGGGAGGGAAGTGCTTGGCATTAATAGGGCCTAACGGCTCAGGGAAGACCACAATCTTAGAGTGTGTAGCAGGCATCATAAAACCAAGCCGCGGTAGGATACTTATCGAAGATGTCGATGTGACAAATCTGCCGCCTGAAAAGAGGAGGGTTGGGTATGTTCCACAAGACTTCGTACTCTTCCCACATTTATCCGCTGAGCAGAATATTGCTTTCGGTCTTAAAGGTGACAAGTCAGATAAAGTTAAGGAGATCATGAGTTGGTTTGAGATAAGCCATCTGGCTGGTCGAGACGTCAGAAGTTTAAGCGGAGGTGAGAAGCAGAAAGTAGCCTTAGCTAGGGCTTTAGCCGCCAACCCGAAGGTTCTTCTCCTAGATGAGCCACTATCCTCACTCGACCCTCTGAGTAGAGATAGGTTACGTAGAGAGTTGAAGAGCATACTCTCTAAGATCCTAACTACACTCAATCTGCCCGTGATCTATGTGACACATGACCTTTCTGAGGCTGACTTAATTGGTGACTACCTAGCTGTGCTGAACAATGGAAGGATAGAGCAGATAGGACTTAAAAGCGAAGTCCTCGCTGAACCACACTCAAGATTCGTAGCAGATTTCCTAGGCTACAACATCCTAGAGGGTAGGGTTGTAGAGTTAAAAGATGGCTTAGCGACTGTAGACGTCAAGGGGTTGCTTTTACAGGTTGAGGCAGAGGACATCAATCTTAGGAAGGAGGTGAGCCTAGTCTTAAGACCTCAAGATATTGTTCTGTCACAAGAAGGAGCAGTTAGGGAGAGGTGGCAACACTGCAGATGCAACATCATCTCCGGCAAAATAACCGAGATACATAGAATGGGAAATATAGCAAAGGTCTTGATCGATATTGGCGTACCATTAACGGCATATGTAAGCGCATCTATGTTAGATGAGTTCAGAGTAGGTAGCAGCGTGTTTGTGCAATTCAAAGCCTGCAAGATCAAACCTCTAAAATAATTGAAGTAAGCTTATGCTGCTGGAGTCGCTGCAGCTTTAGATCTTGCCTCTGTAAACCGCAACTTTATTATAGAGACAATTGGATGAAGGGTTTAGGTGAAGACCCTGTTGAGGCGATATTTGCTTGTAGCATTCGCGTTAATGTTCACTCTTTACACCCAGCCGATAGTATATGCATCAGCTCAGCAGATCACACTCACAAGCGTCTACTCACACATCTATATAGATAGGGCCACAACCCTCTATCTACCTGTAAACGTCACCAACACCGGCTCAGCGACCAAAGTATCTTTCAGGGTAGATGCGCCTACGGGCTGGGAAACATATCTGAGTTACGAAGGCTACGCTATAAGGGAGTTGAACCTTCAAGCTGGGCAGACTATAAAGCTCACTCTAAAAGTAAGCGTCCCAGCAAATGCTTCAAGAGGTAATAATACAATAACGCTGGTTGCATACGATGGTCAAGGCGCTGCTTCAAGCCTAAAGTTCACCATCGAATATGCCGCCCCACCCACCCCGCCTCCTGGTGTAACCTTAACCACGGTGTACCCTACTTTAAGCGGCCCTTCTGGAACGAGCTTCGAGTTTACTGTTAACGTGAAGAATACAGGTGGTGAGGATGATGTGTTCACGTTGATCGCTAGCTCGCCTCAAGGTTGGGTCGTCACCTTCCGTCCACAGTTCGAGACAAAGCAGATTACGAGTCTAAGCTTAAAGGCTGATGAAAGCAAGACGATAACCGTTTCAGTAACACCTCCACCTACAACTGAATCAGGCATATACAACATCACAGTGACGGCTGCCTCTGCTAAGACACAAGGTAGTGTTAGGCTTGCGGTGGAGATAACAGGAACATACTCCCTTTCTCTAACTACTCTCGACGGGAGGCTTAATGCAGATGCGGTAGCTGGTGAAGAAACATACCTAACCCTTGTAGCAAAGAACACAGGTTCGGCTCAGCTGAGAGACATATCAATCTCATCAAACCATCCTAGCGGCTGGAGCGTAACCTTCGAGCCTTCACTAATACCCAGCTTAGCGCCAGACGCGAGTCAACAGATAAGTGTGAAGATCAAGCCGTCAAGCACAACCCTTCCAGGTGACTATATGGTGACCTTCTCAGCCTACGGTAGTAGAGTCTCTACCTCTGTCGATATCAGAGTTACGGTCACTTCGCCTCCGGGTCTTACCGCTCTTGGCTTGGCTATAGTTGCTGTTGTCGTAGTGGTGTTAGCACTTATATTCCTTAGGCTTGGTCGAAGATAATCTAGGCGGTGAAGGATGCAGCCAGCGATACAGACGGGGGGTTTAACAAAGAAGTACGGGGATCTTGTAGCTGTTGATTCGCTTGATCTTGAAGTGGAGCAAGGTGAGATTTACGGTTTTCTGGGGCCCAATGGTGCCGGTAAGACGACGACCATATTGATGCTTTTATGCCCAACCGAGCCTACCTCTGGTAGGCTGCGGGCGCGG
>CAYQXI010000071.1:0-6840 GCA_964421575.1 uncultured Nitrosopumilales archaeon | reverse complement strand
AGCTCTGGTGGCTCGATGCTGTCAACGTGGACATCGACCACACCTACCCCTACTTCTCTTTTGTCTCCGTATTCTTTGAATAGGTTTAGGGCTTGGTAGCCTACTCTACTCTCCTTATCCAAGCCTAGTCTGGCTGTGTCTCTGTTTGCGAACTCTAGTGTGAATTGGCTGCACTTTAAATCCAACGCTTCTGGGAAGAGTGAGCGGTACTGGTTTCCGCTGTAGCAGATGTGCACCGTGATCTTAGCGTCTACACCAGCTACTGCCTCATTAAACGCCTCAACGAACATTCTCATCTCCTTTGGGTGTGTGGTCGCTGCTGGCTCGTCTATCTGGATCACCTTAGCACCAGCTGAAGTTAGATCTCTGAGGAGGGGTCTGATGACGTTCTTGGCTAGATCGAACACAAGGTCTTCTTTGCTCTGATAATATTCGTTATAAGACCAGTCGGCAAGCGTATAGGGTCCGGTTACTGGTATCTTCACCATCCTCCTAGCGTGCTGAGCAACGAACTCGAATTCGTCGAGGTGATAGGGACCTAAGTATGTGACCTTATCCACAACCCTAGCCTTCCTGTAGTATCTGTTATCGAAAGACCTTACCCAGCCCGCTAGCTTAAACCCTCCGACATTCTTCACGACATACTCATACATCTCAGGCCTCCTCGCCTCTCCGTCGTAGACGTAGTCTAAGCCGCAGTCTTCTAGTAGGCGGATGTTCAAGTAGGCTAGGTCGTCTCTCGCAGCCCTCTTGGCTCCTTCGCCGACCCTCTTATCTCTAATGATCTTGAGGAACCATTCTGGCTTTCTGAGGCTCCCTATTTCTTGTGTGGGGTAGAGTTTCTCCAAGCCTCTACATCGCCTCCTCCAAGATTTTAGCGATCTTTGAGAGCCTACGCACCTTCCTGTTTGCGTACGCTCTGGGTACATATTCTAGGTCGTAGTTTGGGCATATGTATAATTCGCTCGGCTCAACCGCATCGACAACACTCTTGAGTTCTTCTGCTACCTTTTTAGGCTTCTCCATTCTTGTGTTACCTGCATCCACACAGCCTGCAGCCAAACCCATTTTGCCGAATCTAAGACCTTTTGGGATCTCTGTGTTTACTAAGTCTAATCCAAGTCCATCTACGGGGAAGTCGAGTAGGTCGTTTAAGATTGGTGTGGGGTCGCCGAAGTAGAGGTGCAGATAGGTCTTCGCTGAGAGACCCTTTGTGACGGTTTTGAGCGCTTCATACGCCGAGTCGAGTTCCTCTCTGCTTCTTATGCTGCAGATAGATGGCGCGTTGATCTGGATGAGCTTAAAGCGCTGCTGCAGGGTTTCAGCCTCCTTCGCTAAAGCTTTAGCCAAGTCTAACACAAGATCCCTATGATCCTTGTAGTATCTGTTGTCTGAGAGCTGCGCGAACGTGTAGGGGTCTGGTAAATCGACCTTCCAATCCCTACTCTTAGGGAGAAGATCTACTGATAAATGCTTAAGGGTTATCGGCTCGCCCCACTCAACCCTCTCCACCACTAGGGGCATACGGTAAAAGGTGTTCTGCTCGAAGATCCTGTTTAAGGCGCCTTGCTCAACCCCCTTCAACGCTAAATAAGGTCTGAGCATATCGTCCCAATCTAGGAGTGGGTCTGAGATGTAGGTTAAGCCCGCTTTAACCTGTAGGTCGATGACCCTCTTTTTATCTCTACGGCAGATCTCAGCCAAGTTAGGTGGGTTCCTTCTGGTAGCCTCGATCAGCCTTTCAGATCTGGGGTATATGCCTCCGATGTAGCAACCGACCTTCAAGAGACCACGCCTCTTACACGCTCAAGGGTCTCAAAGGCTTCCTCTTAAGCATGTTGAGTGAAGCTAGACCAGATAGGTAGGGCTGCTTAAGCAACCACCAGCAATGTTTGAGTATCTGCTTACAATCTCTGCTACCTCCAGAAACCCCTCCTTACCCCTTGACTCAGCATGCTCTTAAAGAAACGAGTTTAACAAAAATATTTATTAGGTTCTAAGGTCCTTTTTAAGTAGATGCATTGTCAAATCAGATCCGTTTATGGAAAATCACGGATAAAGGATTTGAAGTATTAAATAGAGCAGCGGTTGAACAAGAAAAGAAGTTACATGATTGGTTAGAAAGAGATATTTCGTTAATCTCAGACGATTTATTGGTTATTGGACGGGAAGTTCTAACTGATTTTAATAAATCAATTGACCTTTTATGTCTTGACGGAAATGGTGACATAGTGATTATTGAGTTAAAAAGGGATAGAGCGCCTCGTGATGTTTTAGCCCAAATCCTTGAGTATGCTTCTTGGGTTGACGATCTCCCATCTGAAAGAATTTTGGAGATTGCGAACGATTACCTTCAGAAAAAGGGAACAACTCTCGAAGAAGCGTTCCAACAGAAATTTGGAACTCGGGAACTTCCTGAATTATTAAACGCTTCCCACAAAATGGTAATAGTTGCATCCGAACTTGATGCTCAAACCGAAAGAATACTCAACTATTTATCAAAACATGGTATCGACATAAACGCTGTAACTTTCAGTTATTTCAGAGATGGCGAGAACAAATACATGGCGCGTGCAATATTAATTCCACAAAGCATGAAAGAGACGGTAAGGAAATTATCAAAAAGAATCCCAAGCATAAAATGGACAGCTGAACTCTTGAAAGAGCAAATAGACAAGATACCAAAAGAGGTACTAAGAAAAAGAGTTTCTGAAATCCTTAAATTTGCTCTAGAAAAAGACATTTTCGCTGAGTCTTTCGCGCAAAGCCCCCAATTCTCCTTAATAATGCAAAACACTCGTGGAAAAGTTTTAGCTGTCTTGTTGGTCGGAACACTTTACGCATATTTCGGCTTAAACGAGGCAAGGAAATATCCCACAGACGAGGTACGTCGAGGATTTGTTGAAGATTTAAAACGTTTAAACTTGTTACCACAAAACATAAACCCCGATGAAGTGGAGTCAGGAAGGATTTTAAGGAGGCGATTAGACGATCTTAGTGAGGAGGAGTTTACCGAGCTTCTCAAAAGTTTAGAACGTAATTTAGTAAGCAAATAGCTTCTTTAACGAGGTGCGTTTCATATAACACAGTTTGATAAGCAAACAAGTTGCACTTGAAGTGGGAACATTTCAGCCTCGCCAACATTAATATAAAATAGCTACAAAATTATTCTTTGCTTGAAGAGGTGTCGAGGGATAGATTTTGGGAGGCTCAGCTGCTTAGAAGTCTGTTTAGTTCGCTCCTACCTTCGTAGCCTAACCCTTCTATGTAGAGTCTGAACCAGATCTCAGCGAGGGTCGCTAGCCAAAGATACCTCGCATCATAAGCTTCCAATAGAAGGTACTTGGGGGAGTGGTTTTTCACCTTGTTGTTGATCAAGCCTAACAACGACCTTACCGACATCGCCTCTAACCTTCAGAGCTACTGGAAACTTAAACACATGAGCCATCTAATGGATTACGCTGCGGTAGATGTTTAACAGTTTTTTGACGACAGATTCTGGCTTATGATTCTTCTCGAGGTAGGCATATTCCTTCTGCCATAGTTTAGCGTCTGAACCAAGTATTGCATCGACGATCTTATCCTCTGTATCCGCGTCTTTTAAAGGAAAGTCTGTGTACTCAGCGTATTCTGATGAAACGAACGTTATTACTGGTCTGCCGCTGGCTATAGCCTCAAGCGAAACCATCCCTAAAGAGCCTAGTTTAAACTGGTCAATGACCACGTCGTGGCTCCAGTAGTATTCTCTTGTCTTATCGTGTGGTACTTTCTCAAGTATTTGTAGGTCTATGTTGAGGGATTTAGCCAACTTCACTGTCTTATCGAAGTCGTTGCCGTATCGGATGATCGATACCTTGACTTCATCTTTAATCTTGCTTAATGCTCTTATCGCTATGTCTGTGCCCTTGACCTTCCAGTCTGAGTTACTCGCTATCAAAACCCTCAGTTTCTTATTTCGCTCGAGCATCGGTTTAGGGTAGAAGAGTTCGGTGTCAACAGGGTTGGGAAGATATTCTGCGTCTTCGCGATACATCTTTGCGACCTCAAGTATGTCTGGGGTGCTTACCAAGACCTTATCACACTTCTTAAGGTTATGTTGAACGATTCTCTTCCAGAGGGGGTGTTTTAACCCAGATCTTAGGTCGCTGCCGTGCGCATGACCTATCAGAGGCCTCTTACCCAGTTTTAAAGCGATATAGCAGTCTTGGAGAAGGTAGTTAACATGATAGAGATCGCCCTTCGCTCTGAAAATCCTATATGTGACTCCGAAGGTTTTGTCCCAGATGCTTCTGCTCCTCTTCACATGAACCCATTCAACATTTTCTTGCAGAAACTTTAGAATGGTTTCACCGACATAAGCGCAATCGTTGATCATCACAACTTTCATAGCGTGAGCTTCTCGGGTTTTGATCCTTAAATATTTGTTTTGGGATTTCTGTGGTTTCGTCGCTAAATGCAAATAATGAGTAACCACCTAAAACGTCTTTCCTATAGAAGAAGCCTAACAGATATCGTTGATGGTTTCAGGGAGGATATTAATCTTTTCTCTTCTTTCCGCCAAGTATATTTGAATGGATTCGAAGAAAAGCTTTAAACATCCAATGTAAAAGACGAGCGTTGATCTTTTCTTCAGCCGTGCCCTTTCCCTCCATCTATAGATGCTCATCCTAAATATGTGTGCGAATGAGTGTCGGTGGATGTGATGCAACTCCCCAAAAAAGGGCTTGAACTTTAACTCTTTTTCTCGCATCCAATAAACCTCCTCCAAGAAGTCCGGCTTCTCGGGAATTGGGTGTTTAATTATTGTGGTCTTGCACACACAAAAAGCACCGCTTTGGAACAAAATCTTCTTCTTACCCCTAACTTTTCTGGAACCAAGAAAAGAACCTCACCTTCTTTTACTTCACTAGCCATCTTAGAGAGAGTGGATGGCTTGACTATAACATCGCCACCAGCGCAGAAGATTATATTACATTTCGCTACTGTAGCTCCCTTATTAAACGCTATCGCAGGATTCCTTTCGTAGAGGAGGATTACTTCCTTCGCTATCGCAATATTCTTGTACCAATCAGCTACTCTTTCACATAGTGCTGCCCTCCGGGGATCTCCAGATAATACTACCGTAATCTCCAAAATTCTTCATCCTCTGTTCCAACAAACACATTCTACTTTTACTGCTTACGTAGTTGATGTGTTGACAATATTTAAAGTTGAATGAGATGCTTGGGGGTCGAATAAAACGTAAATATATGTGTGCTACCTTCCACATCTACTGGAGAGCGTATGAAGATCATCTTCTCAGAGCGATGCCTAGGATACGGGGACTGGCACATAGAGAGCCCAGATAGGGTTAAGAGGGCATACGAGATCCTAAGAAGAGAAGGATACGAGTTCCTAACCCCAGAACCAGCTTCTGAGGAAGACATACTTAGGGTGCACAGCGCAGATTACATAAGGAAGTTAAAGGAAGGGTTGGTTGCGGATGCTGACACACCAGCCTACGAAGGCATCTACGAATACGCTAGGCTCGCTGCCGGAGGCGCTATACTGGCAGCGCAAGTATGCGGGTTTTCTCTTATGCGGCCCCCGGGGCACCACGCTGGAAGGAGTGGTGCAGCACTAGGCACATACACTAGGGGTTTCTGCTACCTTAACAACATTGCTATAGCTGTGAAGCGGCTCGGTAAGCCGACGCTTATTCTCGATATAGATGGGCACCACGGCAACGGAACTCAAGAGATCTTTCAAGGAGAAGAGGATGTCATGTTCATCTCGCTGCACAGATACCCCCATTATCCGGGAACAGGCTTAACCTCAGAAGGCAACTGCCTAAACTACCCGCTCTGGGCAGATTGTGGAGAGGAGGAGTATTTGAGGACGCTTAGCGAGGCTATACGCGCTGTAGAAGCGCGTAAGTTCGAGGTCGTCGCGGTCTCAGCGGGTTTCGACACTTATAGAGGTGACCTAGCATCTCTCAACCTAACCGAAGGCAGCTACAGGAAGATAGGCAAGCTCATAAGAACCTTGGATAGACCGACCTTCTTCGTGCTCGAAGGTGGGTACAGGGGTGAAGAATTGGGCAGATCTATACACAATCTAATCAAGGGGTTTGAAGAGGGTTGAGGCGCAGTAGAGGTAAAGAGGCTATTAGCGTAGAAGAGTGCGACCCAAAAGCGCCTATACACCCTTGTGGAGCAAAAGAGTTCTGCCCAGAGGATCCGGAGAAGTGCATACACTTTAGAGGAGGGTTAAGGTAGGCGCCCTCACCCAAACTTGAAGAGGCACGCTTGATCGCCTTTCGCTATGCACTCAACCTCCTCTACCTTAACCTTTTTGTTGAAGAGTTGCTGAATAACCCCCGCTAAGTAGCCTCTGAAAAGATGGCTTGTGCTCTCTTTAGCAGCTCCTTTAAAAGGTAGGCATTCAAAGAGTTCTTGCACCGATAGCGACCCCTCTACATTCTTCTCATCGAACTGAATGAGCCGGGGGACGCCCCAGCCAAGGCCTATGCGCTCCTCTAAGATTAATTCAAACGCTAAAGGGCCGCTGAAGCCTTCAGCGACGACCTCCTTCGCGCGTTCCTCCCCAGCCGTCAAACCTATCTCGTAGAGGATAAAAGCCCCGCCGGGACCAAACCTCTCTAATAGATGTGCCGTTATCTTGCCCCAAGTCTCAACTTTTAAGACGAAGCTTCTTACACCCATAACTAGGAGCGGAAAGTGCATATCTAAGAGGAGGCTGTTAAACTTAGCCTGCATATACTCGACTTCAAGAACGTTCTCTAAACCTTTAATCCGATTCGCCAGATCTTCTGCTGAGAGATCCAGCCCTTTGAGCTCA
>CAYQXI010000070.1:0-7036 GCA_964421575.1 uncultured Nitrosopumilales archaeon | reverse complement strand
TGTGGTGTGCTACCAATATTTTTAATATGAACTTCATTAAGGGCGGTGGCGAAATTACTCTCCAACACTATCGTAGCTAGTACTACGCCGCTCTGACCCTGTCCGACATAGTCAGGAGCCTTCGACACAAGCTTTATCGTTACCGTATTTTGTGCGAAAGCCTGTGGAATCAACGGCGCTACAGAGAGCAGCAGTGTTGCAACCAGGAATACAGCTAGAACCTTACTAGAGGTTCGAGAAGAGGGGTATAGAGACAATAGTCTACTCATATTCATCAATCACCTTTTTCGTAGGAGAGGATTTAATAAGAAACATATTTAAGCCTTGTGGACAAAACGTCTACATCAAACCACGAAAACAACAACCACCAAGCACCACAAACCACCAACCCCCACAACCTTAAAAAACAACCAAACCACAACCAAACAACGTGAAGACCAAGATCACAATCAAAGGCAGAAGAGTCCAAGACATAGGCTACAGACTATTCTTATTAAGCAGAGCACACAACCTAAAAGGCTTCGAAGCAGCAAACATAGAAGAAGACCTCATCATCCTAATCGAAGGAGAAGAAGAAAAAATAAAGCAGTTCATACAAACCACCAAATCCGAAAAACCACCTTTAGCTGAAGTAAGCGAAGTAATAGTCGAAGGCTACGATGGCGAAGTAATGGATGTGAAGGCATATAGGGAGCAACTCAGCCTAGAACAGCTAGCGAAAATAGTGACAGTAGGCGTAGAGATAAGAGACGACATAAAAACAATGTTAAAGAAGCAAGACGAAACCATAGCTGAGATTAGAGCAACGAGAGATGAGGTCAGAGCTCTAAGAGAAGACCTAAAACAATACATGGACAAAAGATTTGAGAGGCTCGAGAAAGAGATAGCGCTAATAAAGCAGAAAATAGGGCTAACATAACCCAAGCCTCAGGAGACCTACCCGAAATTAAGCGGCAACCTACCCACGCAACCACTCTTTGAAAAACTTAATTAACATAAGAGACCCATTTCTTGCAGATGAAAAACATTTAGACATCAAAAATCTCAGAAAAGGTGAGAACACTCGCGGAAAAACATGGTATAATCTACGCAATACTCTTCGGCTCCCCCATCGAAGGCAGATTCATCACAGGCGAAAGCGACATAGACTTAGCCATAAAGGTCAAGAAGCTAAACAAGAAAGAACTCTTCAGCTTCCTACAAGATCTAGATGTTGATAACCTCGACGTCGCAATAATCAACTTCTCCCCTTTCAGCCAAAACTACGAACTCCTAACAAAAGGAAGAGTAATCTTCTGCAAAGACGAAGACGAACTCCTCGAAGACAGACTCAAAATCATAAAACTACACGACGACTGGACCAGCTTCTCCCAAGCATTCGAAAAAAGAGAAATCGAAAAGGTGACGAAATGAAACCAAGCATGCTAAAGAGGTTAGAGCGATCCAACAAAGGAATCAAAATCCTAAACGAACCAAAACAACACAGAAAAAGAAGATTTCTGCAACGACATAAAACTCCTATCAATAGCCGAAAGAAACCTGCAAGTCTGCACCGACTTTCTAATAGACCTCTCAACCCACATACTCTCCAAACTCAACGCTGAAATCCCAGAGACCTACAAAGAAGTCGTCGAAAAAATCCACAAAACAGGTGCAATCGACAAAAACCTCAAACAAAAGTTAGCGGAACTAGTCGGATTAAGAAACATAATAGTACACATGTACGCAGACATAAAAGCAGAAACAATCTACGAAAACCTAAACGACATAATAGCAACACTCAAACACTCAGCAAAAAGGCTACTAGAATTCTGTAAAGAAAGAAGAATAGACACATAGAGTAAATCTGAGCAAACAAGAGTTACTATATACTCCTCAGAAGCTTGCTCTATTTAGCCTTCTGTAGGCGTATAGGGCATAGACCTTCGCTGCGCTCAACAGATCCAATACGTTTGCGTATTCGTCTGCTGCATGCGCCTTAGATGACTCACCCCCACCATATGTTAAAGTCGGTATGTTGGCTGAGACAAAGTACCTCATATCCAAGCCCCCTTGACAAATCTTAAACGCTGGCTTTAAGCCTAAGACGTCCTCAACCGCTTCAGCAAACCCCCGCTTAAAACCCTCATCACGCATCACACAAGGCTCACCAGCCAAGATCGTCTTGACCTCCAGATCCTCCCTAGGAATACCTATGCTATCCGCACACCTATACAGCGCATCAAGAAACTCAGCCCTAACCTCCTCAAACGTCTCACCCGGCACAGTCCGCCTATCTACCGTGAATGACAAGGTGTCTGGCACTATATTCAACTTCCCACCACCCTTCACCACACCACCCAAAGTAACCACCGGTACAGCATCCTCATAAGACACAAGTTTATTGAAACTCTTGGTTGGCAGCCACTTAACATAACCCTCAGATAAGCAAACAACCAACCTACACGCCCTCTCAAAAGCGTTAACACCAAGCCAAGGCGTTGAAGCGTGAGCAGATTTACCTCTAACCGTAACCTCAAACCAAGCCTGACCCTTATGAGAATCCCAGATGCTACTTAACCCACTCGGCTCCCCTATTATGCACACATCAGCAAACCTACCCTTCTGCTCAACCAGATACCTTGCACCAGCCCCACCCCCGATCTCCTCATCAGGCACAGCTGAAAAAGACACCACACCAACCAACTCACCCCTACGCTCAGCAAGAACCTTCAAAGCAACCAACATAGACGCCAGAGAACCCTTCATGTCACTAGCACCTCTACCATAGATCCTACCATCCTTCACAAGCGGCTTAAACGGCTCTGTTACCCTCCACTCTCCAGTCGCCGGCACCACATCATAATGCCCGTTAAAATGTATATGCGGCTTCGCCCCCTTATCACCCAGATAGGCAAAAAGAATCTTTCTAGGCTGATTCTGGCTCTCAGGCGAGCGGGCTGCTACGACCTCACTAGGCACATCAATAACCTCAACACCCAAACCAAACCTCCTACACCAACTACCAATCTCATCAACCATCTCAACATAGTTTAACCCCGGTGGATTGACCGTGGGTATCGCGACAAACCCCTTCACCATCTCTACCAGCAGACCCTCCAGCCCCTCGACCTCCATAATCAGCCTCTCTTCCGCAGCACTCAACCCACCCATACTATGATCACCACAGCAGAATAATCACTTTACAGAAGTCTGCATATTTACCCGCTCTTTCAACCAAAGCGCCACCTGCCTCAAAGTTTCATTAGGCGTCACATCCACTATCGGCACCTCGATCCCACCAGCCTTGATCGTCTGCTGATAATTCGGCATAAGAGTGAAGATGACAGAAGACCATATAATTCTACCAGCCAAATACTCCTTTGCCACAGTCTCCGTGTCAGGAGGCAGCGCCATAGGTATGAAGGCTACACCCTCACACCAAAGTATAACCGCAGGCTGACCGATCTGTATACAGTGGGCTAAAGTCGCTGCAAACGCTTCTGGCTTAGGGTAGTAGGTGTACTCTTTGATCACCACTTCACTATAAGGCTCGTAGGTTATCTTAACCAAACTAGCTAGGTGGGGTTACTATAGCTATATATGTATGTGCCGCTAGCCAAAAGACATATCTTCCATAAAGGCGGTTGGTTAGAGAGCAGGATGCATCAGATATGCCAGATGAGCGCGCGGTCGTGACGGTTATAGGAGCCGATAAGGTCGGGATAGTCGCAGCGATCTCTAAGGTCCTCGCCGAAAACAATGTGAATATCTTAGATCTGACATCAAGTAAAGTAAGAGACTTCTTCGTGATGATAATGCTGATCGATATAAGCAACAGCAGAGTCAGTTTGGAGAAGCTGAAGGAGCTGCTTGGAGCTGAAGCAGCAAAGATAGGAGTGCAAGTCGCAGTACAACACGAAAACATATTCCGCTACATGCATAGGGTGTGAAAATGTATACGCCTGAGGAGATCGTTGAAACATACGAGATGCTTTCACTACAACACCTCAACATCAGAACGATCACAGTAGGCATAAACCTACTAGGATGCTTAGATAAAGATCCAAACAGATTAAAGAGAAACATCTACACCAAAGTCGTCGAGACCGCCCTACGATTGAATAAGGCCGTTAAAGAGGTTGAGGCAAAGTACGGTGTCGAGATCGTAAATAAGAGGATAGCGGTAACACCAATAGCCATACTACTCGAGCCCTTCGCCGAAGAAAGCGATGCATCTAAGATAGGGTTAGAGCTGGCCACAGCCTTAGATAACGCTGCTGAAGATGGAGGCATCGACTACATAGGAGGGTACTCAGCCCTAGTGCACAAGGGGTTTACTAAAGGAGACTTAACGCTCATACAAAGCATATCAGAGGTCTTAAGCAGCACAAACAGAGTCTGCAGCTGCGTCAACATCGCATCCACACGAACAGGGATAAATGTGGATGCCGCGTTGAAGATGGGTGAGGTAATAAAGAAGACCTCAGAATTAACAGCTGACCGCAAGGGTGTCGGATGCGCAAAGCTAGTCACATTCGCAAACGCACCTGAGGACAACCCCTTTATGCCAGGAGCATACCACGGCTTAGGCGAACCAGAAGTATCGGTTAATGTGGGCATCAGCGGACCAGCAGTCATAAGGGCTATCGTAGAGAAGAATCAAGATCTAGACCTTAGGCAGCTAGCCGACCTCGTGAAAAGGACTGCATTCAAGGTTACCAGAGTAGGCGAGCTGTTGGGTAGGGAGGTAGCTAAGCTCATGGATGTTCAGTTCAGCACAGTAGACCTATCCTTAGCACCAACACCTAAGCAAGGCGAGAGCATAGCCAACATACTCGAAGCCATGGGTCTGGAGCGATGTGGTGCACCGGGCACAACAGCGGCACTAATGCTACTTACTGATGCTGTGAAGAAGGGCGGGAGCATGGCTACGACCTTCGTAGGAGGGCTAAGCGGAGCCTTCATCCCTGTTAGTGAAGACGCAGGTATGGTGGAAGCGGTTAGAGCTGGTGCGCTCAATCTGGAGAAGCTTGAGGCGATGACCGCTGTCTGCTCAGCTGGTTTAGATATGATCGCTGTGCCCGGCGACACACCAGCCGAAACACTGGCTGGCATCATATTAGATGAAGCAGCTATCTGTGTATCTAATGATAAGCCGGGTGGTGTTAGGATAATACCGGTTCCCCACGCTAAGGCTGGTGAGTATGTTGACTTTGGGGGCTTACTCGGCAGCACCGTAGTTATGGAGGTCAGCCGCTTTAGGTCAGATAGATTCGTTAGGCGAGGTGGGCAGATACCGGCACCTATCCACAGCTTCAGAGGCTAGCTCAGCAAGTCTTTAAGATAGTTTGATTCAATTATCCAATACTCATCTTCTATAGTGGTTGAGTAGCCGTGACCCGGGTAAACCTTCACGTTCTTCGGTAGAGTGAAGAGCTTTTTTAGGCTTCTAAGCATCGCAGCCGGATCTGAGCCCTCTAAATCCACTCTCCCTATGTTGCCTGCGAAGAGCGTGTCTCCCGTAAATATTACACCCTCTTCTGCTAAGTAGAAGCAGCAGCAACCTTCAGTATGTCCGGGTGTGTGAATCACCTCAACCCTCAGCGAACCTATCTCGAGGGTTTCACCCCCCTTAAGCAGTATGTCTGGTGTTGGAGGTATGGGGTCTTTGGAGAAGGGGTTGTAGAATAAGCGATAAGCATCCAATTCGTGGATACACAGCTTAGCACCAGTCGCTTCCTTGATTCTCCTATCATCACAGATATGGTCTGGGTGGCCGTGTGTGTTTAGGATGTAGATTATCTGCGCACCTAATTCCTGCGCCTTGCTTAAAAGTACATCAGCACCTAAAGCGGGATCTATAACAGCCGCCTTAAAGGTTCTCTCGTCAAAAAGGAGGTAGGCGTTGTTATCGAGAGGGGGGACCACAAACTGCTCTATACGCAACCCGCTTTCCCAAAACTCTAACAAACATATCGATTTAAGTTTATGTTATGGTTGGGTGTCGCTGCGAACGGCTCAAGGATGTTCTTAGAAGCTACCCAAATCTCAAAATCAGCAACACTTTGGTCTTCAGCTATCTCAACGGATATATATGTTGATATTTTCGCCTTTTTATGTTACTGACCTTACGCTTTAATAAAAGTTTACATTGACCAAAAACGGGTTGGAGATGGGTGATACTTTGTCTAGTGTGAGGAAGGTGGTTATCTTAGGCGCAGGACCAGCTGGTTTAACGGCAGCAATCTACCTCGCTAGAGACGGACTAAATCCACTTGTTATAACCGGCGATTTGGTCGGAGGGCAGCTTATGCTAACTTCTCTTGTAGAGAACTTTCCTGGTTTTCCCGAAGGCATCCTCGGCCCTGAGTTGATGGATCTATTTAAGAGCCAGGCTGAGCGTTTTGGTGCCGAACTACTCTATGAGAGAGTTGTGAAGGTGGACTTTAAGGTTCAGCCATTTAAGATCTTTACTGAAAGCAGCTTGATTGAGGCTGAAGCTGTTATAATTGCTACTGGCGCTTCTGCCAAGTTGCTTGGTTTGGAGGCTGAGCGTAGGCTGCTGGGTAGGGGTGTTTCGGTTTGTGCTACTTGTGATGGCGCATTCTTCAAGGGAAAGGATGTTGCGGTTGTTGGTGGGGGTGATTCAGCCCTAGAAGATGCAATCTTCTTAACTAAGTTCGCGAATAAGGTTATTGTGATCCATAGAAGAGATAAGTTGAGGGCGAGCTTGGCCCTGCAGCGACGCGCCTTCGCTAACCCGAGGATATCGTTCAAGTGGAATAGTGTAGTTGCGGATATTTTGGGTGAAAAGGGTGTTGAAGGTGTGGTGGTCAGAGACGTTAATTCTGGTGAAAAAGAGGCGCTAAACGTCCAAGGGTTGTTTATAGCCATAGGACACGAGCCCAATACTGAGATCTTTAGGGGGCAGATAGAGTTGGATGAGAAAGGATACATAGTGCTCAAAGAAGGGAGTATGACTAGCGTTAGAGGGGTGTTTGCGGCTGGGGATGTGCATGATCATAGGTATAGGCAGGCGATAACTGCTGCTGGA
>CAYQXI010000069.1:0-4188 GCA_964421575.1 uncultured Nitrosopumilales archaeon | reverse complement strand
CTCAAGCAAGTGAAGAACTCGGTCTGAGCGAGGCTCGGTTAAAGGATACGCTCGATAAACTGAAAAGGGTTTACAAAGCCGCAGAAAAATGAGCTAGAGTAGAAAATAGCTGGGGCGGAGCTTAAGAAAGCTAACATAGACTGTATTCTAAGAATCATCAACGTTATCCCACATCGTCCCATTCTTTTATTCTCGATGTGATATCTTGTAGGCTGCTTTGAGTGCTAAGATACCTGCTGTAAGTGGAGTCAAAGTTACTGTTAATAATACTAGGAGTCCGGTGCCACACATCATCAAGATTGGCGATAGGATTGCTTCCCCTACGAGAATTATCAACATACTTATGATCCAAAGCAGTAAGAGAATCTTAAGCTCGCTCAATGTCAGCACATTCTTCCTCAACTTCTTAGCCGCAGAGAGTGGGATTAGGGTTAGTGGTGCGAAGTATACGAACCCTATCAAAGCACTTACCACTAAGCCTGTCACTACAATACCTACTTCACCACTGAAGCTTAGCGTGTTGTCCACGATAACGCCTAAGTGTAGTATTCCGAGAAGCGGGTAAAGGAGACCTCTCGCAACACCCTTTACAGATTCTTGTGTGGAGACGAAGGCTGCAACATTCGGGCTGAAAGAGTAATACCAAGCATTAAACACATTCATAAACTGGCTGCCTGCGAATGTTTTAAGGACAACGTTCTCCCTGAACTCTCTCAAAAACTGAACATGAGGGTTAAGCTCAGAACCATAAGCTGCGGTTGCAATAATGCACTTCTTTTCTTCAGCCTCCTTAACTGTCAAGTAGATCTTATCCGTTCTTCGGACTTCACCTCCACCCTTACCATATAACGTAAACTGCCATCGACCTACTTCAGTGTCTTCGTGGGTATATACTGTGAGCTTGGATGTGAAGGGCGGTATGCCTGAGGATGGATTAAGGCTGAATCTAAGGTCATCATCCTCTGGTGTGACCAAGGTAACTAGCATCCCTTTTCCACTAACCAGGGTGACGGTTATGGTGTAGGTAGCTGAGCCTCCTTTAACGACCGTGTTCTCAGAGGGGTTTACCGAGACGATGAAGTCGAAAGGTGCTTTAACCTCAAAGTTCTGAGTCAACTTTAACGAATCATCAAAATAGACCTTAACGGTCCATTTGCCCGGACTATCGGAAAATTTGGAGCTAGGCAGCTCATCAAAGACGTTATACTTGAACCAAAATTGGCAACGCTTTGGAGTAGTAGGAATGTATTGAGTTCCTGTTTGAACTAAATCGCCATCAGCATTAATCCACTCCCACCTTACCACGTGATCCGGGACGTTAAACTCCGTTTTTGACGGAAAGACGTTCTCGAAACTTATCCAAGAAACTATCGAGGGTTCGTCATCAGTTTTAAAGCTGGTTTGGCTCACAGCTGGTTCCCAAGAGGCGCTGGCATTCTTTGGTATCGGCCCTAAAGCAAAACAGTAATCCCCTACCTTCCCAGCTGGGAGAGCTAAGGCCCAACTCGACGAGCAGGGAAGAACTTTCAAAGATATGGTCGCATACTGAGGCTTCGCAGAACCAGCGGTAGCTTTGATCGTGATCTCATACTCACCAACCGGATATACGTGCCCCACATCCTCTGGAAGGCGATCAGCGTAAAGTGTAAGCCCCGCAGACTCCTCCTTAGCCAACCCCTTTGTCGGGTTGCCCAACCATTTCTCCTTTAAATCGTAGTTGGGAAGTCCAGGTGCAGTCCCTACAGTAGTTATCTTAAACACTTCTAACGTGACAGGCTTAGGTTCTCCAGCCACCCAAATGATCTTAAAATTCCAAGAGGCACCGCTTGTGTCGCCCTCCTTAACCTCCTGTTGGCTTGTAGGAAAGACTGAGAGTTTAAATGCGCTTTCCTCAACGGTCAAGTAAATCTTACCTGTCTCATGGCGCAAACCTCCACCTACAGCAACTATCGTAAACCACCACCTACCAGTTTGCGTAGCATCCGAAGTCTGTACTGTGAGTGTAGAGGTGAAGGGTGGGGTGCCTGAAGGCGGATCAACTTTGAATGCGAGCTGCTCATCTGACTTAGGTGGATAGAGGGTAACCTGCTTCGGCTTCCCACTTATCAACGAGACTGTAACTATGTATGAGACTGAATCGCCTTTAACAACGCTCTGCTCAGCAGGGTTGACAGAAATGCTGAAGTCGAAGGCCTCTACAACTTCTTCCTTAACTCTAAAGCTTCCTGTTAATCCATTAACGTCAACGGCATATGTCCCAGCCGTATCCTTTAACACAATAAACGTTACCACTTTCGATTCCCCAGCTAAAAGCCAAACCGTTTTAACATCTTCTACGATTCCATTGATAGTAAGTGTTACCTCGCATTCGCCTGCTTCTTTTCCTACGTTAGTAACGGTCACGGAGATTTCTACGGCTTCGCCTACACCGACCTCAGTGGGGTTAATTATTAGATTACTCACCTCAAATTCAGCACCCAGCTCACGCGTAAGGATAACCTTCAATTTGAGACCCTCTTCTTGGTAGCCCAACTCCATAGTTTCCCCGTCGTAGCTCCCAGAGAGATGTAACTCTTCGAAGCCAACCACCATCTCTACCTGCGTGAGCGTGCCTCCGGGCACCAACCATCCACTTACCTTCCCCCTTACAGGCCCGCTTAGATGACCACTCAACCACCGTAATACTTCAGGGCTATCTGGCTCAAGGACATCAACATCAAAGCTTATCAAACCTGCTATTTGATCCTTGATTTGGCTGTAAATTATGAGATCGATCGTGCCTTTTGCATACACGCTATCTCCTAGCACTTGGGTTTCTAACGTGAAATACCCCTTCCACTCTCCGGTTAAGTCGATTACTTGCTCCGCTTCAGCTTCAAACGATGGTGATGTGGTGTAATCTATGGAGCTTGGGAGAGTGTACGATTTTAATGCGGTGTTGACTTTGTGTATATCTGAAAGCTGATAGAGTGTATAGAGGTTTAGTGTCGTTGGGTAATGTAGGTCGTAGAAGTTGCCGCATATGTGGTTCATCAGATCACCCATTCGCTGAACGTGATCTAAGCCTAGGGCGTGCCCAAGTTCGTGGAGAGCAACGTTTTCTATCGCAACATCATTCAGCTTACGCCCATCCTTTAGAGACAGGATTATAGATATCGAGCACGTCACCTTAGTGAAGTGCCCTGTGGAGTTATACCAGTATTTGTAGTGCGCATACCCCCAATTTTCTGTCGTCTGAGTTTCGTTAAAGTATATTTGGATAGGGGCTGAAGGGTTGTCCGAAACGATTAGGCTGTAGATTGGTCTTGAAGGTAAGCCATATGCGCTCTGGAACCAAGTCTGGCTGAAGTTCCATTGCTTCATTGCGTTGATAACGGCTTGGCGTGCATAAGACGGGCCAGAATTGATATTCACTTCTATATTGTAAGATGGCCAAGAAAATCCATAAACTGGTTGGCTGAGCGGTGTGTCGTCCTTAATAGAGAAGCTCTGAACTAACACCTTCGCATCGCCAATTAAGATCTCTACGGTCCAGAAGCCTGTTAATTGTGACGGAGTGTAGCCTCGAACATCCATGCGAGACCATACATAATACTCAGACCAGATCCTCCCTTTACCTGGATCAGGGATGACGACAGAGGTGTTGTAGTATACATGCTTCTGTGGAGTTAACCAGATCCAAGTAACGTTATGTGTAGGAGAGGTGACGTCGACAAGCTTAAGCCAAGAGTAAACTGAGGCATCATCTACGGAAAACGTTTGAGTTCTTTGGAGAGGTAAATGAGTTTGGCGGTCAACCCCTAGCGCGGTGGCGCTGTCACCAACATGTATGCTTGTGTTCGCTTCCGAAAGGAGAAAGAAGCTGCTGACCAAGAGGGTAAACAGTACCAGAAGCGTTAACGTAGTTAATATTCTCAAACTAAAGACTCAAATCTCCCATCTCTATATCGAAGCCGGACTCTAATAAATCTTCTTCAAGCTATCTTTCGATTTTTGCGGAAAGATTTTAGGTAGTGGGTTAGTGGGTAGCGTCGCCACTGCTTTTGGTTACTCTACTTTGACCTTCTCCTTCTTCTGCCTATTCTCCTTAAGCTCCTCTAGCTGCTCACTCCTCTTCTTTAGCGCTGCTTCAACAGCTTTATACAATTCGATTTTGGCGTTTAAGAAGTGTGTTAGAGATTCTTCGTA
>CAYQXI010000068.1:0-2845 GCA_964421575.1 uncultured Nitrosopumilales archaeon | reverse complement strand
TGATCGTGGGCGTCTTGACCGCGCAGGTGGACACCACCAAGCCGACGCTGCCTACTGCCATCGCAGCTTCTCTAAATTTCTCAACCATCGCCGCACCGTATCTGTTTCCTAAATCCTTCCAAAACGCCTCCTTGAAGTTGTCGCCGTGTTTAAGCGCTTGCGCGAAGGATCTGGTTTCCCTTAATGTGGGCACCTCGTTTGGATCTATATCGGGGTGTTCTCTTACTCTCCTCACGATCTCAAGGAAGTCCGCTATATCTTTGGCGTAGATGCCACTAGGCGCCTCATTCTCGCTTTTGGGAGGCGTGAATTCTTCGGGTGTGAAGCCATCGAGCTTCTGTAGCGTTTCAGCTAAGATCTGCATCTCTTGGTGCGGTTTAGGGTACCTCATCTCGTAAACATAAGTTAGCCTGTCTTTGACGCTTGGCGGGATCACTTCAAGTCCTTCGAATGGCGGGTTGGATGTGAACACTATGAATAGGTCTGGGTGCGCTTTGATTACTTCGCCTGTCTCCTCGATGGTGAGCTGCCTCCTGTGATCAAGAAGCTCATTAAGCCTCAGTAGAACCTTTGGGTCCATTACATTCGGTTCATCGATGTGCAGAATCCCTCCAGTTCTGACCGCCTTAGGTATTATCCCTTCGATGAACACGTGCTTACCGTCTTTGATCGTCTCTGTTCCAAGAAGCCTCTCAACAGGTATATCTCTGCCAACCCCCTGCCAATACGGTAGATGCGCTTCTGCAGCGAACGCCTGGATTGCCGTAGTCTTCCCAGTACCAGGCGGACCATAGATCCAAACATTAACTGGGAACCCCTTCAGCGAATCGCTTCTGCTTCTAGCGAACAGCTTCCTAAGTTCCTTTAATATACCCCCAGGAGCGCCTCGAACCTCGTAGAGGTCTACAAACTTAGACAACTCTACGTTAGGGGGGTGGGCTTCGGGAGGAACCGCCTCCCAATCTATCGAAGTCGGGATAGGACCAGACTCTGGCACAGGCATAGCCATAGCCAGCTTAACCTCTTCTGGTGAAAGCGGCTTAGGGTTCTTACCCCTATACTCGTAGGCAACTCCAACCCTAGCTGTGGGTGGAGGCGGGATCTTCGGCTCAGCTAAAGCAGCTGGCGTCTTCCTAGTGGGATCATATACTTTCACAACTTCCCTCTTAGGTTTAGGTTTAGTTACCCTAGCAACACGCTCCTTAACACGAGGCTTAGGTCGATACACTACCTTACTCTTACCCTTAAACCTCTTCCCCAACACTACTCAAAAATAAAAAGTGCGCCTCTATAATCAAAAACTAAGGGGGATACTCAAGTATCAGTTAGGGTTGGTTGCTTGTCGATCGGTTTCCCTGATGGTGTGTATTCTTGCCCGCATCTGCGGCAGATGTAGTGGTCTCTCTTCCAAGCTACCTCCCAGCTTCCGCAGCTTGGGCAAGGCGGCCAATATGGTTCGGTGTAGAAGATGTCGCCCCCTATGGCTTCTTCTACTGCGAGTTTCTTATACGCGTAAACCAGATGCCCGCAATCCAAGCATTTAAGCCGCCACCACTTCCTAGCCGACTTAGGGTAACATGGGACCCACTCGAAGTCGTGTTTGACGAGTTGCTCGGATCCGCAGAAGGGGCAGCGGTCTGGACCCATTACTCCACCCTGCCTCCAGTCTTCATCCTCACTTCTCCTATTCTTTCTTCTCCCGCTTTTCCTACTCAACAGCTGCCACCTCTTCTTGTGTCTTCAATCAACTACACCATAAAAAGACACCATAAAAAGTGTTCGTCATTTCTGCCCACCTGAGTCGAGGATGAGTTCAACGCTAATCAGATCTCCTGGTTTTAGCTTTAGCAGCTCCGCTACCTTTCTTGGGATGATGACGTAAGATACCTTTCGCCATTTTTTGATTCTTAGTCGAAAGCCAAAATTGCCTATCGAAACGAAAGCGTATTCTGGGTTAAGTGTCTGGATGATCTGCTTGGCTATTGGAACGTAGAGGTATGTGTAGGTTTTGCCTTGTATTCTTATAACGCGTGGTCTAAGCTTCTCTTCCAGCTTCAAGGCGTGATGCTTCTCTCCCATCCTCTCACCCATTATTTCGGCTCTGTGAAGTATTTTTTGAGGGCTTCAAGCTTCTGCTTCAGATCTTCTTCGGTCTCCTCTCCGAGTAATGGAGCGATTTCTGACGCTTCCTTAGCCACTTCACCTAGCCTAAGTCGAAGCTCGTAGCTTTTCCGCTCCGATTTCTTTAGAGCCTCTTTGAGCTCCTCGACGAGGGCTTCGAGCTGCTTTATCTTCTCCTCATACCTCCGCTTTATTTCGCTTATAATTTCTTCGCTTTCACGTCTAACCCTCTCAGCTATCTGTTGATACTCTCCTCCCTTTAGTTTGAAATCGCTTGCCAAGCTCTTTAGCTGGTTGAGAAGTTGAGGAAGGGGTGTGATTGAGTAACTCAATTCGAGGAAGTCGTCTGCGTTCGGCTTCAGCTGCTCAACCTTGTCTGGCGAAATGCCAAACTTCAAAGCGTAAGCCTTTAGCTTATCCACCAACCGAGGCCAGTCGCTTATTATTTTGTTGTAGATTTCATGTCTAAGATCAGAAAACTCTGCGTATAGATTCTGGAACTCCCTCTCAACTTCGACTAGGTTTCTACTAGAAACCACGTATTTCTCACGCAACTTGAAGACACAGTTTCGGTCTAACATACGGTAGAACTTAACCTTAAGGTACTGAAGCCTGTTCTTGTCTTGGCTACTTAATCTGTGTATTGCTGCAACAACTCTATCCTCAGGACTGTGTGTGATCCCTTTGCCGATGCCGCTGAAATGCAACTCGATTAGATACAAAT